>JAOUHG010000037.1 GCA_029865265.1 Candidatus Krumholzibacteriia bacterium
CGTCGAGATCCTTGAAGTCCTTCACAATGGTGAGTCCCACGCTGGAACCCTGCGCGTTGGGTTTCACCACCGCCGGCAATCCCACGCTCTCGCGCACCTGCTGTTCGAGCGTTCCCGCGTGCAACGCGGAGCGCTGGAAGTACAAACCCTGCGGCACCAGCACGCCCGCCTCCGCGGCGAGGATCTTGGCGCGCTGCTTGTCCATGGCGAACGCGCTGCCCGCCGAACCGCTTCCCGTGAACGGGACGCCCAGATACTCCATCACCGCCTGCACGGTGCCGTCTTCGCCCGCACCGCCGTGCAGCCCGTTGAACACCACGTCCACCTTGAACGACTGCACCCGCGCCAGCAGCTTCACGAACTCGGCGCGCGCGCGGAACACGTCGGGATCGATACGCGGCGGCTCGGCGCCGATCTTTGCGTCTCCAAAAACGGCGTCGTCGTACTCGGTGGGGGCCACGTCGGGGCGTGCGGGGTCCACGACCAGCACGCGGTGGCCGTTCTCGCGCAACGCGCGCGCAATCCCGCGGCCGCTGGCGAGCGACACGTCGCGCTCGGCGGAGTCACCGCCGGCGAGCAGGAGGATGGTGTGCGTGCGCCCGGTCATGCTACCCCCACGTTACACAATGCACGGAGATGGTTCCCATCAAATTCTGGATCCCGGTGGAGGTGCTCACCACCAGCATCACGCGGCCGGTGAGGGTCATGTCGCCGTTGCCACCCCTCGTATTTCCCGACAGCTTCTCGAAGGTGATCGTCCCACCGGACACGCGCGATCGCTCTCCCGGCGCCAGTTCGATGAACGCGTCTCCGGGCTCGTTGGGGTCGCCGCTCTCCGCGGTCACGACCAGGGTTTTTCCAAGCAGCGCGTTCCAGTTTTCCTGGTAGCCCACGCGGAGCCCGGCAGGGAAACTCCCGCCCAGCGCCACTCCCTCCCCGGTGATGTTGAATCGTTCGGGCGTGAACTCGTCCTCCACCAGCCAGACGTTCATGACCTCCAGCGGTACCACCACCGAACCGCCCGCATACGCGAGAACCAGCTTCCAGCCATCCGTTGGAGCGGCGCCGCCGCCCCCACCACCGCCACCGCACGACGCAACCATCGCCACCAGTACCGCACCGGCGAACCCCCGGACTCCCGTCTTGCACCATCCGATCATCGCGACCCTCCTGACAAAGAAAGCGGGCCCGCCGCCACCGGATAATCATCGGGTGCCGACGGGCCCAACTACCAAACGAGCCAACCCGGACTAGTGGTTGTGGCCCTCGTGGGACTCTTCCGCGGACGCGTCGGGGACCTGCTTCATCAGGACGATTTCTTCGACACCCATCGCACTGGCCATGTCGCCGGCCATGTGCAGATTCTCTTCGACAACCATCATGGGCATGGTCATGGTGTTCTCACCGCTGCCGTACATGAAGTTGACGGCGCCATCCATCTCGCCCATCGCCCAGTTTCCGTTCTGGGTCATTGCGGGCTGCTCGTTCATGTACTCGACGGTCACGACGGCGGTGTAGTCGTCGTTTAGCACGACGGTGACCCGCTGCATGGCGTCGCCCTCGCCGATCTCGGCCACGTAGATACCCGTGGCGGCCGGCATCGACTCCGGCATGCCGGCGACTTCCTCGGTAACCATCTCGTCGGTGGTGGCGTCCGCCTGGTCGGCATCCTTCTTGGCGCAACCGAACAGGCCGAAGGCCATGGCTCCCACGATCGCCGAACAAACGACGATACGCGGCATCGTGGAGTACTTGCTGATCATTGTGCTCTCCTCATCGCGCGTCCTCTGACACGCTCCCGTTAGTGACAATGGCACCGCTCCGCCACCACGGGCGGACCAGGTGCCAAATTTCAGGCGCAATAATGGGCAAAGGCCGTTGGGGCGTCCAGAACTATGTTGGGGGTCCGGAGAGGGACCTGCGACGGCCCTTTCGGGCCGTCGCAATGGACAGCCTTAACGAACAACGACGATCTTGCGGGATACGCTGCGCGAGGCCGACGACAGCTTCACAAAGTACACGCCAGCCGGGAGTCCCCGCGTGGGCAGGTCGAGTTGCCACGTTCCGGCAGGCCGGCGGGCGCTGTCGAGCAGGGTTGCCACCCTGCGCCCGCGCACATCATACAGCGCAACCGACACGGTTTCGTCGCGGTCGAGGGAGTAACCGATCCGCGCCATGCCCGAGACCGGATTGGGGTACGGCTCTCGCAGCGCGAACGGTGGTGCAATGGTGGGGCCGTCGCCCACACCCGTCGGTGTCAAACCACAGGTGTTGACGCGCAGGTGGACCAGCGCCAGATTGGAGGCGTCTCCCCCGGTTTCACCGTCGCGGACCTGGATGCCACCCGCGGTGAACGGCATCCCGGTGTACTCAAGCCAGTACTTGTACGAGTTGACGCCGTTGATCTCGATTTCAAGATCGTAGTCCTGGCCGGCCAGGAGCGATGCACTCACGGGGATGTCATGCCAGCGCTCACCGGGATTCGCCGAGGTGATACTCCCCGCGGCAATCAATGCACCACGTGTGGTGCCGGTCGCCTCGAACACGCGCGCGCCGATTGTCTCACCCTCCGGGATGTCCGCCAGCCAACCCAGCGAGAACAGTTGCTTGTCCACCTGCGCGGTCACGTACGCACCGCGATCGTAGCCCGGCTGCGACGTCGCATACACACTGGGATCGGACGGTTTTTCCAGATCGACAACCGTTCCGCCAGGCCCATCGCTCCACGCCACCTTGATGTGCGGCATAATGCTGTTGCTGGCGTTGCCGTTCGACTCGCCGTCCAGCGTGCGGATTGCGCCCACGGTGAAGGGCAGTGAGAACAGGCCCTCACTCTTGCATTCCCACGTCCCGGCGGTGAAGACCAGTTCGATGTCATAGTTGCGGCCTTCGCGCAGTATCGTGCTCACCGGAATCTCGAAGTCCTGCATTGCAGACGAGAGGATGCCGGGGTGCGACACACCGGTAGCGATGAGGCTCACCCGTGTGGTTCCGATGGCATCGTAGATGTTGGCGCGCAACTCCACATTGGAGAACGCGGGGTAGCTCGCGCGCCAGGTAACGGAGTGAACGAAGATGGTCTTCTCCGCCTTCACGTAGACGCCGCGTTTGGTGCTCGAGTCTCCACACGTGCTCCAAGCCGTGGCCGGCGGGGTGAGGTCCGCGGTCGCCCCCGGGGCGGGGGCCGATCCCACCACATCGATGTGTGGCAAAGAGGCGCTCGCGGTTCCGCCCGCACTCGAACCACCGATCACATTGATAACACCCGCGCGCTGAAACGGTAGCGTGATCTGCGAATCGAGCCAGGACCACCAGTGCCGGACGTTGCCGAACTGAAAGACGATCTCGTAGTCCTCGCACTCATTCAGCGCAACCGGCAGCGGCACGTAGTAGAAGACCTCGCCCGGGTGGTATGCGTTGCTGATTGTGGAACTGGTCACCAGAGCGCCACGAGTCATTCCGTCCGCCTCATACACGCTGGCGGTGATGTCCGTCGGGCAGGTGAGGGCGAGCTTGATCCCCACCGACTGGATATTGAAATCACGAACCATTGCGACGAACGCGCCGCGTTCCTGGTTGCCCTCCGAGCTGGACTCCCGGATGGCCGTGTCGAGCGGGCGCAGCTCGATGTCCGCGCCGTCGGTGATGAGACCAATGGCCTCGGGCTGCGTGGGCTGCAGGCCCTGCCACACCAGCGAGTACAGCTGTGGCGCGGCCAGCGTGCCCTTGTGGCTGACGCGCACGACGTAGGTGCCGGCGGGCGCGTTGGCAATGTCCACCTGTTCGACGTTGTCCACCGTGTTGTCGGCCTTCGTGGCCGCAAACGCGGGGAGCAGCCGGTTGAGTTTCCAGGGCAGGTACTGGGTGGACCCGACGCGCTGCACGCGCAGGTCAAGATCGTTGACCAGCATCGGCGTGGCGGGGTCGAGCGATGGCGAGGGCGGTGTGCCGGGGGGGTCGGTCCAGGCAATAGTGACCCGCACGTCGCCGGGCGTGGGAACGGTGAAGTAGTACGAATGGACGTCGTAGTTGGACAGGGTCGTCTCTCCCACTCCCTTGTCGGCGAACTCGCTTGCGTTCGCAATCTCCGCCGAACGCAGCGTGTTCATTATTCCCCAGCCGTGCACGTAGTCCGGGCCGTCGTACGGTCCGGCCTCGTCGGTTCCAGCGATCGCGAGCGCTTTGAGCGTGGACGAGAGCGGCTGCTTGCCATGCTGCGCTTCGAAGAGGCGCGCAATCAGGTTGAGCGAGCCCGAGACGGCAGGCGTGGCCATGGAGGTGCCCGAAAGCGTGTCGTAGGCGGAGTTGCCGGGAAACGTCGATACCACATCAATGCCGTCGGCCACGAGGTCGGGCTTGATGCGACCGTCGTCGGTGGGACCCCACGAGGAAAAGTCAGCGATCACGACGTCCGCGGGAAGCGAGTAGCCCCCCGGAATGCCCTCCACCGCACCCACAGTGAGGATGTTCTTCGGAACACCCTTCTGGTCGATGTTGTCGTAGCCCGACGAGTAGCCGTCCTCCTGGTGATAGTCGGTCGCCAACACCCAGTTCGTCGTGCCCGGGACGTAGTGACGATGTTCCCCGAACAGGCCCGGGCCGTTGTCGTTGCGGTCGTTCCCCGACGACTTGACGATGAGATAGTGCGGCGCATCGTGCGCAATCTGATCCCACGCTTGCGAAGACTCGTCGTAGAAACCGAACAGGTAGTCTTCGTCGCTATTCACCGTCGTGTCGCCGTACCAGTACCACTGTCCATACTGGTTCACCGTCCAGCCACGCAGCCATCCGTAGGAGTGATTGGATATCTGCAGCCCCGCGGCGGCGGCCAGTGCCATCTCCGCCTCGTCGTCATCCCAGTTGTAGCTGTCGAGCGGCGCTTCATAAGACATTCCCTTCGCGTAGGGTGCCTCCCCCTCCGCGATCATGGTGCCGGCAACGTGCGTCGAGTGATAGTGCGAAAAGCCGGTGTCCTGCAGCGTCACGCGGGACGGGTAGAACTCCAGGTGGCCTGTGTACACCATTTCCGCATCCCAGATCGCCAGCTCACCCGGGTCCGTCCCCGCGCCACTTTGCGGCAGCGCGAATCCGCTTCCGGGCCAGATCTGGTCGGTGGAGATGGTTGCGGCGGAGACGATGTTATGAATGGTGTAGTACTGCGGAACACCGGTCGCCGAAATCTTCATGAGGCGAATGTTGCGATCCTCATTCAGCGCCACCTGCGCCGGGTCTGTGGACGCGAGCAGGTCGTCGTAGAGCTGCGGGCGCTGCTGCTGGAGGCGCTGCGCCAGGCGGCCCGACAGGTCGAGCAGCGCCGCGCGGTCTGCTTGCGGCGCTCCCGGCGACTGCGCCAGCGCGGCCGCGGGACCCAGGCTCACGGCGATCAGGAGGATCATGGCTGCATGGTCACGTGCCAATTGAAACGCGTTGCGTGGGGTCGACATGGTGTATCTCTCCTTGGAACCAGGGCGTTCGCGTGGCCGGGAGGACCAGGCGGACCAAGTCCCGATGGCAGTACAGTCGAGCGGGCAGAGAGTTGGCGGCCCGATGCGGATTTGCTCTATTTTACCACGTAACCGGCGCCGGTTACACCGGGTGCGCGAGGGCGGCCAGGACGCCGAGTCCAACGTAAACGATGGCCACCGCGATGCGGCGTACGCGCGGAAAGCGGGTGCTGGCGTGCAGCCGGGCGGCCGCCGCGCTGGCGAGGAGCGCATAGGCGGTGTCGGTGACCACCCCCATGGCGACGAAGATGAGTCCCAGGGTTACGAACTGGGTGCGAACACTCCCGGCCGGGTCCACGAACTGGGGCAGGAACGCGATGAAGAAGACGGCCGTCTTGGGATTGAGGAAGTTGACGACGATGCCTTCGCGGAAGGCACGCCCGTGGGTGGCGGTGGGTCGCACCACCGACATGCCGCCGCTGTCGCGCGCGCGCCACGTGCGCACACCGAGATAGATGAGATAGGCGGCGCCCAGGTAGCGGACGATGTCGAAGGCAATCGGTGACGCTTCGATCAGCGCCGAGATACCGAAGGCGGCCGCAACGACGAGTCCCACGCTGCCCAGCGCGATACCGAGCGCCGAGACCACACCGCTCGTCCATCCCTCGTCGATGCTGCGCGCCACGATGTAGAGCACCGCGGGGCCCGGCACCACCAGCAGCACCAGGGAGGTCAGCAGGAACAGCGCAAAACCAGGCGAATCCGGCATGAACGCGGCGCCCTTCTTACTTCACGCGCGTGAGCCGCATCTCGAGGAACTGTTGCCAGTCGGTCCCGTTGGCGGAGAATTCTCCGGTCTCGAGCCAGCCGTCATCGTCGGTGTGCTGGATCGTGTAGCGGACTTTTCCGCCCCGCATGTCGAAACCCCACTGGAAGGTGCCATCCTCTGTGAATTCTCCCACCGCATCCACCGAGTTGCCGTCCTTGCGAACCGCCTGCACGCGGTAGTGCTTCGCGTTCGCGTCCCAGGCGATGGTGGCGAACGCCTGGTGGACGATGGTTTCCGGATTGCTCTTGAGCCGCCCCTCGCCCGCGACCACCAGCACCAGCCCGTCGAGGTGCGCCGTGACGGCCTCGGTCTGCGTGATGTCGGCGCGCGGTCCGGGGCCGGTCTGCATCCAGGCGTCACCGGCCCACGAGCCCACCAGAAACGACAGCCGCGCCATGGCTTCGCGCGTCTCCGCGGGTGCTTCGCCGGGTTGCGCCGCGGCGACAGCGGGGAGAATACACGTCAGCAGCAACGCTGCCAGCAGAGCGCGCATCATTGTCCTCCGATTGTGACGGACATGGTGGTGAAGTCGCTGGTCCAGGTTCCGTCGGTCTGCAGCCGCAGTTCGGTGGCGCTGAACAGCCACGGTCCGCCGGCGTCAATCATGAACGACACGTGCCCCGACCTGTTGGCGTACTTGATGGTGCGCTCTCCGCTGTCACCGCACAATGCAACCACCGCCTGCCCCTCGGACTCGTAGCCGTTTCTCAGCACGCGAATCACGATCGAGTCGCCCTCGGCAATGGTGGTGGGGTCGCGCACCGGCACCAGTTCCACCGCGGTTCCCAGCGGCGGAATGCAGGACGGGTCTTCCCCGCCATCGCCAACCGCCACGAAGGTCTTGGCGTACTTGGTGTAGGTCTCGTGCCACGTGGCGTCTGCCCCCATGGACTCCCACGTCCGCCGCAACCGTTCCGGCGCACCGATCTCGTCCAGGTACTCGTCGACCTCGTCCGGCTCCAGGTCGATTTCCTTGGGCTTGAAGGCCACCCACGCCACCGCGGTGCCCTGCCCCTCGAAGTCCACCGACATCTCGAGCGACGACATTTTTTCGCCGAAGTTATCGAAGCGTCCGCTCTTGCTGCCGAGGCGCCAGCCCGATGCCCGGATTCGATCCACCGACGGAGCGGCGTCGAGTTCGGGGAAGTCCATCCCGCTCGATATCTCGAATGTCACCGTGGAGCGCGAAACATCCCTGGTGTTGATCCAGGTGTCATGAGCAACAGCGGCCGTTGCCACCGCCAGTGCGAGTGCCGCGATTCCGATCACTGACTTCATTGCTTTGCCTCCTCCAGCGAGCGCAACACCGTGTCTCTGCCCTTCACCGCCGCCACGCGGGTGAGATCCGGGCCGTGCACCGACCCCGTCATCGCACCGCGAATGGGAAAGTAGAGTTCCTTGCCCTTGAGTCCCGTATCCCCGCCCGTCGCGAGGATCATCTCCTTGAACGCTTCGGGCGTGAAGTCACCGGAGAAGTCCCGCAGGCGTTGCGTCATGCCCGCGAGCACGCGCTGCGCGTTCTGCGTCGCCACCAGCTCGCGCGTCTCCTGGTCCAGCTCCACCGCCGCTTCGAAGATGCGCGCGCGGTGGGGCAGATCGGCCAGGGTCTCCAGGCTGTCCTGCAGGATGGCCACGATCTCGCGCCGGGTGGCGTCGTCGTAGCGTTCGCGCAGGTCGTCGGGCCAGTAGCGGTCAACCAGCGTCACCAGCGTGTCCAGCGGGAGCTTGCGGATGTACTGCCCGTTCATCCACTGCAGTTTCTGCCGGTCGAAGATGGCCGCCGCTTTTCCCACGCGTTCGATGGCGAACGACTTCACCATTTCCTCGCGCGACATGATTTCCCTGGCCGCCGGGTGCGACCATCCCAGCAGCAGCAGGTAGTTGAACGCGGCGTCGGGCAGGTAGCCGCTGTCGCGCAGGTCGCCCACCGAACTGGCGCCGTGGCGCTTGGAGAGCTTGGAACGGTCCTCGGCCAGGATGAGCGGGACGTGCACGAAGGCGGGATGCTTTGCACCCATTGCATCGTAAATCATGATTTGACGCAGCGTGTTGGGCAGGTGTTCCTCGCCGCGAATCACGTGCGAGATCTCCATGCGCAGGTCGTCCACCGCGGCGGCGAAGTTGTACGTGGGCAGTCCATTGGAACGCAGGATCACCCAGTCGCCCACCATTTCGTGCGACAGCTCCATGTCGCCGCGCACCTCGTCGTGGAAGCGCACCACGCCGTCACCCACGCGAAAGCGAACCGCCTCCGGGAGTCCGGCCGCGCGCTTCTTCTCGATCTCCTGCGGCGCGAGGTCACGGCAGGTGCCGTCGTACTGCGGCGCGCGGCTCTCGGCGATGGCTTCCTCCCGCTTGAGCTCGAGTTCCTCCTCAGTACAGAAGCACGAGTACGCGACGCCCTTCTTGCGCAGTTCGTCCGCCACTTCCTTGTAGATGGCGTGGCGCTCGGACTGGCGATAAGGGCCGTGCGGGCCGCCAACGTCCGGGCCCTCGTCCCAGTCGATGCCCAGCCAGCGCATGTCCTCCATGACCGCCTGCTCGCTTTCCACCGTGCTGCGCTCGGAGTCGGTGTCCTCGATGCGCAGAATGAAGGTGCCGCCGTGATGGCGCGCGAACAGGTGATTGAATATTGCCGTGCGCGCACCACCCACGTGCAGGTATCCGGTGGGGCTGGGCGCAAAGCGCACGCGGACGTTCTTGATCTTGGCCATGATTTCCTTCCCGATGAAACTAAATGACCGACTCCTGCCACTCACCCATGCGATCCGACCCGGCCCGCTCCAGCACGGCGATGGCCTCGCACGCGATGGCTTCGCCGCGGCCGATGGCTCCCTTGCCCTCGAAGGTGGTGGCCTTGACGTTCACCTGGCCGGCGGACACACCCAGGTGGCGCGCCATCTCCGCGGCCATATCGCGCTTGCGGTCGCCGAGATGGACGATGTCCGCGAGAACGGTGCAGTCGATGTTGACGATCTCATAACCGAGTCCGCGCACCATTTGCGCCACATGGGCGAGGAACGTGCTGCCCGGCGCGTCCTTCCACTGCTCGTCGCTGTCCGGGAAGTGTTCGCCGATATCGCCCAGCGCGGCGGCGCCCAGCAACGCGTCACACACCGCGTGACTCACGGCGTCGGCATCGGAGTGGCCGGCAAGTCCGAGCGGCGCGTCCTCGATGTGCACACACCCCAGCATGAGCGGCCTTCCACTGGCCACCGCGTGGATGTCGAACCCGATTCCCATTCTTGTCATGAAATGCTTCTCCCTTGCAGGATTGCCTCGGCAATCCCGATGTCTTCCTTATACGTGACCTTCAGATTGCTGCGCTCACCCGGCACCGTGACTACCGGCGCCCCCATCGCAAGCACCAGGGAACCGTCATCGCTCGATTCGAAGCCGCGCGCCTTCGCCTCGCGGTGCGCCTTCATGACCAGGTCGTGACGGAATCCCTGCGGCGTCTGCACGCCGGCAATGGCCGCGCGATCCACCATGATCTCCACGCGTGAGTCGCGCACCTGAACCAGCGTGTCGGTGGCCGGCACCACCGGCACCACCGCATCGCTCACCGCCAGAGCGTCGATGACGCGCTCGCATAATGTCTCCGATACGCAGGGCCGCGCGGCATCGTGAATGAGCACGTGCGTGGTTCCGTCCGGCACCGCCGCCAGTCCATTGCTCACCGACTGCTGCCGGGTTGGGCCGCCGGCCGCGAACGCGTGCAGCTTGGCGTCTGCATCCGCGGTGAGCACCGCGCGCAGCGCCCGCTCTTGCGCCGCCGGACCCACCAGCACGATCCAGCTCACCCGGGTGGAGCGCGCAAACACGCCCGCCGACCACGCCAGCATGGGCCGCCCGGCCAGCACCGTGAGTTGCTTGGGCGTCTTCGTCCCGAAGCGCTCCCCGGCGCCGCCGGCCATGATAAGCGCGACCACGTGCATCCGCGCCCCCTAGAACAGGCTGAACTTGACGTAGCGGCCGGGATTCCTGCGGATATCTTCCATGAGCGAATCCATCTCCGCCACCGTCGACTCCAACCGGTTGATCAGCTCGTCGTCGTTGAGCAGCCGCCCCGCGGTCCCTTCGCCCGCGCGCAGCCTCGCGGCGATCTCCTTGAGGTCCTTCGACATGTCGGCCAGGTTGTCGGCCGCGATCTCGGCGCTGCCGCCCGCGCGCGCGATGGATGCGAGCGACGAATCGATTTCTGCAAAGTGGCCGGACACCAGGCTGTCCAGCATGGTGGCGGAGCGCTCAAAGCGCATGACCGCGTTATCCAGACGCTTGCGGTTCTTCTCCGTCATCTGGCGCAGGTTCTTCCCGGTGGCGGCGAAGTCGCCCACGCCCTCCTGGAGCCGGCCGTCACCGCTCAATGTCTGCGTAACCTCGCGCAGCTCGCGCACCGTGATCTCCACGTCACCGAGGATCGACCCGGCCGAGCCCATCACCTCGCTGAGGCCCATCAAGAACTCGCCGTTCAGCGTGTCGCCCGGCTCGACGTAGGTGGTGGAGACGCCCTGACGGATGGCCACCAGGCGTTCGCCCATGATGCCAACCGCCTTGAGGGAGACCTGCGAATCGCGCGGAATGAGAACCCCCTCGCGCACCGCCATCTCCACCATCACCCGGTCCGGTTCAAGCTGAATTGCGCTCACGCGGCCGCGATCCACACCGTTGATGAAGATGGCGTCACCCGTCACCAGTCCGCCCACTTCGTTGAACACGACGTAGAACGAATAGCGCTTCTCCATGAGCTGGAACTTCTGGAACCACATGGTTCCAATGATGGCAATCACCGTGGCGACCACCACCACCGCGCCCACGCGCACTTCCAGACCGCGGCTCGTCACTCGCTGCTCCCCACGATGATGGGTCCGTGCGCGCGGCCTTCGATGAACTGGCGCACCGCCGGGTTGTCGGTGTGTCGTATTTCGTGCGGCGTGCCGTGAAAGATGATCTTGCCCTCGTGCAGCATGGCAATGCGGTCCGCCACTTTGTAGGCGCTGGCGAGGTCGTGCGTCACCACCACCGAGGTGATCTTGAGTTCGTCCGCAAGCTTGTTGATGAGCGTGTTGATCACGTCCGCCATGATGGGATCGAGGCCGGTGGTGGGTTCGTCATACAGCACGCATTCCGGATTCATGGCGATGGCCCGCGCAAAACCCACGCGCTTCTTCATGCCGCCTGACAACTCCGCCGGGTACTTGTCACCCACACCCTCCAGGCCCACCATGCGAAGCTTCTCGTTCACGATGGCGCGAATCTCGGCGCCGGTCATATCCGTGTGTTCGCGCAGCGCCAGCCCGACGTTCCTGAGAACCGTGTCCGAGTCGAACAACGCCGCGCCCTGGAACACCATACCAAAGCGCATGCGAAGCTCGAACAGCTTCTTTCGGGGCAGTCGGACCACGTCCTGGCCGTCCACCAGTATGGTGCCCCGGTCCGGCGCCAGCAGCCCCACGAAATGCTTCAGGAGGACGCTCTTGCCACTGCCGCTCTGGCCCATGATGACCAGGGTTTCGCCGGGAGCAATGGTGAGATCGACCCCGCGCAGGACACGCTTGTGGCCGAAGCTCTTCCAAACATCGCGACACTCGATTGAAATCATGGCAGGCGGCCGATTCTAGCACACTTTCCTGAAACGCCCGCGCGGCTTTGCCGGTCCAAGCCCCTGAGACTTGCCGGACGGACGAAATCACCCCTGCCGGGGATCCGATGGGAGCCACGGCCGACAGGGAATACCCTCGAGAGGATGCCAATGAGCCGCCGAAATCTGCCCAACGTCGCCATCATCGCCCGCGTGCTCGGGATTCTCGCGCTGGCCGCGGCACCATGCGTGTCCCCCCGCCCGCCGTTGGCAGCCGCAACGGCCGCCGATTCGCTGTCGGCCCGCTGGTCGCAGGCCATGGTCGATCTGCACGTGCCGGGCATGAGCGTCATCGTGGTGAACCACGCCGGGACCGTGCGCAACGACCTGCTGGGCTTGCGCGACGTCGAGAACGGACTCAACCTCACCCCCGACACGCGCATCTACATCGCGTCCTGCACCAAGCCGTTCGTGGCGTGCGTGGCGGCGTTGCTGGCCACGGAGGGAACGCTCGACCTCGACGCGCCGGTGCGGCGCTACCTGCCCCGCTTCACCCTGGCGGACGCGGGCTACGCGGACTCGGTGACGGTGCGTGACCTGTTGTGTCACCGGCCGGGCATCGTCAACAGCACCATTACGCTGGGCGACGCTTACACGGGCGAGATGACCGAGGACCGCTACTACCGCCTGCTCGGCAACACCGAGCCCAGGCGCCGCTTCACCTACTCCAACCTCCACTACACGCTCGTCGGCCGGGTGATCGAGGCAGTCACGGGTCAATCCTGGAAGGAAGTCATCACCGAGCGCGTCTTTCTCCCCGTGGGCATGACCCGGACCACGTGCTCCGCGTCGGAATTCTGGGCCGGCGACAACATCGCGCGGCCGTACGAGTACGACGCCGGTCACTACGTCACCGCGGAGCCGCTCAAGGCCGATGCCACCATGCACGCGGCCGGCGGCATCATCACCACCAGCGCCGACCTCGCCCGCTGGCTGCGCATGCTGCTGGGCAACGGCATGCTGGACGGGAAGCGCGTGTTCCCCGCCGCGGCAATTGGCACCACCCGGGAACTGTTGGCGCTGGATGCGGCCGAACCACACCCGCTGGTCAGGGCCGAGCAGCGTCTGGCGTGGGGTGCCGGCTGGGACATCCGGACCATGAACGCGGACACGCTGTACTGCCACAACGGCAATTTCCCGGGGTGCGGCGCGTTTCTTTCCTTCATGCCCGGCCGCGACCTCGCGGTCGCCGTGCTCGCCAACGGATCGGGTATTTCGGTGTTTCTCGCGGAACTGGTGGCGGCGGAGGCCTACGACGCGGTGCTCTATCGATCCGGCGCGGATGCGCTGCCGCAATTGCTGAAGATCGCCGAGCGCAAGGCACGCACCCAGGAATCACCGGCCGCGCGCGGCTCCTTGAGCCTTGCACCGGGCGACTACGCCGGGAAGTTCTACAACGACGATTGGGGAACCCTGGTGGTGACGCTGGAGGGGGATTCGCTCAACGCGCGCATCGGCGTGCTCCCTCTTCCCATTGCACTCACGGGTGTTGACTGCTTTGACGCAGGTGGCTACCCCGGCCGTTTCGACGTGGACGGCAAGGGCAGGATACGCGCCATCTGGCTCAATACGGCAAGACCTGATTCCGCGAGGTTCGAGCGGATGAAGTAGATCACACGCCCTTGTAGAAGATCACGCGGAAGAGCACCGAGGCGAGGAAGTAGTTGGTTATCAGGATGCAGATGCAGCTGGTGACCACCGCCTGCATGGTGGAGCGGCCCACCCCCTGCGCGCCGCCGTAGGTGCGGAAGCCGTTGTAGCAGCCCAGAAGTCCTATTATCAGGCCGAAGGCGGCCGCCTTGAGGATGCCGCTGATCACATCGTCCACGTAGAAGAACATGCGCAGCCCCTGGGTGAAGGTGGCGGTGTCCACCCCGATGGAGGCGTTGGCCACCAGCATGCCGCCCAGGATGGCGAGCAGGTCCGAAATGATGGTGAGCACGGGCAGCATGACTACGCTCGCCACCACCCGTGGCATGACCAGGTAGCGCATGGGATCGATGGCCAGCATCTCCATGGCGTCGATCTGCTCGGTGACCTTCATCGTGCCGAGTTCGGCGGCGATGGACGCGCTCACGCGCCCGCCCACCACCAGCGCGGTGAGAACGGGACCAAGCTCGAGGATGACGGATTTCCCCACCACGGTTCCAAGGAAGATCATCGGCACGTAGTCCTGGAACTGATAGGCGGCCTGCACGGCGGCCACCGCACCCACGAAGACGCTCGTCACGATGACCAGGGGGATGGAGCCGATGCCGATCTGCTCCATCTGCAGCAGGGTCTGGCGCCACGTGCGCGGGAGTTCCTTGAGGTTGGCGAAGACGGCGCCGAGCATGATGGACACGCCGCCGACGTCCTGCAGGAAGGCAAGGATATTCACGCCGACGGCGCGAAACGCGTTTTCCGCGGTGCTGCTGCGCGCGCCGGCCGTCGCCATGCTCTCCTACTCCCCGTACGCCGCGGGCTCGAAGCGGGTACAGGAATCGATGAAGGTGAGGTTCACGGTTCCGGTGGGACCGTTGCGCTGCTTGCCGATGATGAGTTCGGCCTTGCCGCGGTTCTCGGTCTCGGGTCCCTCGTAGACCTCGGGACGATACAGGAACAGCACGACGTCGGCGTCCTGCTCGATACTTCCGCTTTCACGAAGATCCGACAGCATCGGGCGCTTGTCGCCGCCGCGCGACTCCACCGCTCGCGACAGCTGCGAGAGCGCGATAATGGGAATGTCCAGTTCCTTGGCCAGTGCCTTCATGGAACGAGAGATCAGCGAGATCTGCTGCTGCCGGTTCTCCACCCGCTCGCGCACGCTCACCAGCTGCAGGTAGTCCACCAGCAGCATACCCACGTTGGCCTCGGCCTTCAGCCGCCGCGCCTTGGCGCGCAGCTCCACCGTGGAGAGACCCGGCGAGTCGTCAATATAGATGGGCGCTTCCGAGAGGTATCCCGCCACGATGGCGAGTTCCGCGTACTCGTTGGACTTGAGGTAACCGCGGCGCAGCTTGTTGGAATCGATGCGCGCCTCGCTGCACAACAGGCGCGTCACCAATTGTTCGGAGGACATTTCCAGGCTGAAGATGCCCACCGGCGTCTTTTCCTTGATGGCCAGGTGTTCGCACAGATTGAGCGCGAACGACGTCTTACCCATGCCGGGGCGGCCGGCCACGATGACCAGGTCCGACTTCTGGAAGCCGGAGGTGAGCGAGTCGAGGTCTTCGAACGGCGACGGCACGCCGGAGATGTGCGAACCGCTCTGGTACATCTCTTCGATGTTCTTGAAGTGGTCCTTCAGCACCTTGCCGATGGGCTCGAAGCCCTTGAACATGCCCTGCTGCGCGATCTCGAAGATGTGCTTCTCCGCATCGTCGAGTACCTCGGCCGCGTCGCGCTCTCCCTGGAAGCACTGCGTGGTGACGTCGTTGCAAATGGTAATCAGGCGGCGCAACACGTACTTCTCGAGCACGATGTTGGCGTAGTACTCCACGTTGGCCGCGGTGTGCACGTTGTCCATTATTTGCGTGAGGTACGCGGCGCCACCGGCGGTCTGAAAGGTTCCCTGCTGCTTCATCTCCTCGGCCAGGGTGACGATGTCGATGGCCTCGCCGCGCGCGTGCAGGGTTTCCATGCCGGAAAAGATGTCGTGGTGCGCCTTCTTGTAGAACGCGGTGGCCGAGATGGACTCGGTCGCGATGGAGAAGGCGTTGTTGTCCAGGAGGACGGCGCCCAGCACGGCCATCTCGGCTTCGAGCGACTGGGGCGGAACGCGTCCGGGTGGCGCGGGGGGTGCGGTGCGAATGTCAGCCAATGGTTTTCCTCCTGGCCGGGATTGTAGCGCAGGCGGGGGTGGCGAGGAAGGGGCGAGCACGGGAAACCGGTGGAAACATTGGGGACAACGTGGGGACAACACCATTGATGTCGGGCCCCCGACTGATGTTCCCGTCGGGTCGTGCAAACTGACACGTTCGCACGTCTGCATCCTCACATGGACTTCGGAGCGTGGCCAATCGCAGCCACGACCATCCGGCCCCGTCTGTAACCCCTCACCACAGTGAACCGTGCTGAACCGCAACTGCCGGCGATCGGCACGGACCATGCGGCAACGCCGCCGGTTACCGAAAAATCGTCTCGACGCTGACGCCGGTGGACTGTGCTCCGCCGGCGCGTGCATGTGTGCCCTCAGCGCGACGAGTGTCCTTGCCCGACAGGGGGATAGCGCGATGAATTTCAATGAACCAACGCTTCGCACCATTGTGAGCGCCATGGCGTTCCCAATGCTGTTTCAAAGTGGCCTGATCGCCTTCGCCTGGGGCGCGGGTGACGCGACGTGGCTCATGATTGCCAAGCGGCTCTTTCTGCTGCTGCCGGTCTGTGCCATCGTACTCGCCTGCTGGGCGAGCGTCGTCTCCATTGTTTCCATTCCCATTCGCAGCGCACGACAGGAGTTTCTCACCGCATGGTTCGTGACCTGGTGGGACCTCGGCAAGTCGGTGCTGTCGTTCTGGGGCGGCCTGTTCCGCTTGGCGGTGGAGGCCATAATGGCCGTGTTCGTGGTGGCGCGCGTGGCCATCCTGGCGGTGTGGGCGCTGGTGCATGACATCGTCATGCTGCCCTTTGCGGTGCTGCGCCACCTGGCCGGCAACGTGGTGCGCTCGCCCGTGCCGTGGATTGCGGTTTCGCTCACGCTGATCTGGTGTGCCATCGAAACCACCATCTTTACCTATGTGATGTCGCCGGTGGTCATCGACACCTTCTCGAACATCACCGGCCAGACGCTGGCCGAGAATTTCGTGCGTATTCCGCTCTTCCTGTTCCTGTTCTTCGTGGTGCTGGGAAGCTACGCCGTGCTGTCGACCTTCGTCGACTCCATCAAGAGCAAGAGCATCCAGCAGATTGCGGGAATCATGGTGATCGAGTGCGTGGTGATCTTTGTCGAGGTCATGTTCCTGTACCGCGAGTTCGTCGATTCGCTGGTGCCCTGGTTCGCGCAGTACTCGACCGATTTCGAGCTCGGCATCCTGGGCACGATCGGCATCGCCTGCTTCGCGTGGTTCGGCATTCGCAGTCTGTCGTGGTTCCTGTTTGCGGCCCACGGCACGCCCACTATCATGGCCGTCATCCAGGGCCGCGGTGTGAGCACCGGCGAGATTATCGCCGCGCAGCCCTCGCGCCTGTTCGAGATGAGCGAAGCCTACTGGGCGTGGACCCAGAAGGAATCCTCCTGGCTGCGCCAGCGTGGCGAGTCGCTGCTGTCCGCATTCATGCTGCCGCCGCTGCAGGTGGTGGCCGCGAGCATCAACTTCTGCACGCTGTGCCTGCTGAGCAAGCACCTGTTCTCGCTGCCGTTCGAGAACCTGGCCGCCATCCGCTACTCGGAGAAGCTCATTCGCGACTTCAAGAAGCGCTCCGGGTTCCACGCGCCGGCGCAGTCGCAGGCCTCCAGTGACGAGCGCCGTCGCTACGAGCCGGAACTGGACCGCGAGCCCATGACGGTGAGCGAATGATGGGCGCGTTCGCATACTCGGCATTGAACAGGAGGATACCCATGAAGCGGTACATGGCAGCGGGCATGCTGGTTCTGCTGGCCGCGGTCGTCCCCCTCACCGGGTGCGATGTGGCGGACGGGATGGAATCGGACACACCGCGACAGTCGCTGTTCATCGGCGTGGACATCAGCGGTTCCTTCATGAACGGCGGGCATTTCAACGACTCGATGGAGTTCCTGGCGTACTACATCTACGGGCACCTCAACGGTGTCGGTGGCATGGAACGGCCCAACGCGCTCTTCGTGAGTTCGATTGGCGGCGCCACAGCGGGTGAACCGAAGACGTTCTACCCCATCCAGACGTTCGAGAACAAGTCGGTGGAAGAGATCCATACGACCCTCATGGAGATGTTCCCCAAGGACAACCCCAATCCGTTCACGGATTACAACGCGTTTTTCGAACAGGTGGCGTACACGGTGCACAGCAAGAACCTGGTGTTGCGCCCCATCACCGTCGTCATGGTGAGCGACGGTGTGCCGGACGTGGCGCGCGGGGGCAAGACCTCCTACGACTCGGTGGTACTGACGCCGCTGGAGCGGCTGGCGCGCAGCGTTACCGTACGCCTGCTCTACACCAATGCGGTGGTCGGCAAGAGCTGGCAGACCGAGGTGGCCCGCAAGCGGGTGAAGGTGTGGACGCAGGACGCGGAGGTCATGCGTTCCTGGAAGGATCCCAAGATCATGCTGGCCGATGTTCCCTTCGAGGAACAGCCCCACTTCTTCGAGTGGGTGGGCGACAACGTCGACTTCGGCGTTCGTTCGCGCCGCGTCAACTAGTAGTGAACGGCGGGCCGGGCAACCGGCCCGCCTTTTCATTTGCTACTTCTTCTGGTAGTCACCGTCGAACAGCGCCTTCCAGTCTTCGCCGTTCATCGACATCTCCATCCGGTTCTTCATGCGCTTCTCACCCGAGAGGTCGTAGGTGAGGCGCACGTGCATGAACGGCCCGCCGTGTGCGAGGGTAAGTACGTTCTCATGAAAGGTCCCCCGGAACACCTCGGGCGGCGAGCCCATGGAATCGAACCAGTGCATCACGTAGCAGTTGTCGGCGGCGTCGTAGGTCACAACGCCGTGCCCGCTGAAGGTGATGGCACCGCCTCGCTCCTGTTCGTAATCGATGACGATTGCAAAACCATCCAGGATGACGCGCCCGGTGGAGCGGCCGATGGCTTCACCGCCCTTCGGGTCCCACTGCGAGGGATGCATGGTCTCGGTCCCCTGCCACGTTCCCGCCAGGCGGGTGAGTTTGCGGTGCGCATCGGTGGGTTTTGGCATTTCCATGGCGGCGGCCTCCTTGCTGACTACTGCGTCTTTACATTCACTCCCACAGTGGGAGTACACACTTCTTTCACAAGCGCTCAGATTTACGACACACGCTATTCAGCGAGAATCCTCAGCGACGCGCGTAACGCTTCCATCCCGTTCAACGTCAAGGACTGCGGACTTGACGACCTTTCCCGCCCGCGGCGCATCGATGATATCAACAACTACTCGAAAGCCGGAATCGGCGGGAACCGTGCTTATCTGGTATCTGCTGCAGCACCCGCAGTTCTCGATCGACTGCGCCGCGTCATCACGGATGTCGTCCGGGACAAACGGCAGGGCGAGTTCCACCGCCTGCCGGGGATCAAGCACAGGAACGTCTGGCAGGCGAATTGACGCGAGGACATTGAACGCGCGCTCGAGGTCATGTTTCGGAAATGGCTTTCGGCCACACAGAACAGCCGCCCATGGGTAACCCCAGTGGAAGAATTCCACGCGGTATCCAACAATATCATCCGTTTCCCAGGCCGGTTTGTGGTGCTTCGCGGCACGGCGGATGCGCGTGGCGGCCTGCTCGTCGTGCGTCCAGGCGTAGGGAATGTACGTCGGGGGCGGGCCCCCGGAGAAGACCGACACTTCGAGATACACCGTCCCCGGCTTCAGTGCGGCCGCAAAGACATCCGGGCCGCCATCCTTCCAGCGCGTCATGCCGCCTCCGATATCCTCTAGCAACGCGCCCACCCAGAGCGAGTCCTCGCCAGCGTTGTTGATGGCGATCTGGATGTCACGGTGCGAGTACGGATCGTCGGGCGGCAACGCGATCACGCCCCAGGCGTTGGGCACGGACAGTTCAAGCGCAAGCACGTCAGAGCCGGCAAACGGAACCGAGTGCAGTGTAAACTGCGGTCCGGGGAAAACAAAAAAGACGAGCCCCAGGAGACTGCTCAGCATCAACGGCTCCCTGTGCGCTACTCGAACGCGCGCACTTCGACTGTCTTTTCGTCCTTCGAATCGCCCATTCTGATGGATACCTTGTACGTTCCGGCCGGCACGAACTGTTCCGGGCCCGGCACGTCGTTGGGACTCGTTGCGATGCGCAGCTTCTCGTCCGGCCTCAGGTCCCACACCACGCGGTTCACACCCGCGCGCGACGAGCCCGTCAGCTCGCGCACCACCACGTCGTGGGCATCGGTGATGGTCACCTTCACCGGATCGCCGCCCAGGTCGCGCACCCAGTAGTTGATATACGCGCCCATGGGCGGGTTCTTGGCGCGGAAGACGCCGTTGCCAAGCCCGTAGTGCTCGCCGGCGTACAAACGCGGCCGCGCGGGCATCATCTCGAACAGGGCCAGCGGCTTCGCGCACGTCTCGGGCGTCATCTGCGCAAACATGGACACGTCGTCCATGACGTAGATGCTGCGGCCGTGCGTGCCCACAATGAGGTCGCGTTCGCGCGGGTGGATGACCATGTCGTGCACGGGTGCCGGCGGCAGCGACTCGCCGTTCAGCTTCAGCCAGTGCTTGCCGCGGTCGAAGGTGGCGTAGGCAAAGAACTGCGTGCCGCAGTAGAGCACGTTCTTGCTGGTGGGATCCTCGATGACCACCTGCACGGGCTCGTCTCTGGGAAGGTCGCCGGTGATATCCGTCCAGCCTTTGCCCAGGTTGTCGGTCATGAGCACGAGCGGTTTCATGACGTCGCTGCGGTGGCCGTCGATGGCCGCATACGCCGTCCTCTCGTCGTGTGACGACGGCGTGATGTAGGACACGTACAGTCCACCCACCGCTTTCGGCGTGACGTCACTCCAGGCGCCGCCGTCGTTCTCGGTAACGTGGATGAGCCCGTCGTCGGTGCCGGTCCACAGCAGCCCCTGTTTCAGCGGTGATTCCGCCAGTGCCACCACGGTGCCGTGCGTCTCCGCGTCCGAGCCGCTGGTCATGATCTTGTCGATGTCACGGCGGGTGAGGTCTTCGCTGATCGGGAACCACTTGTCGCCGCGTTCGGTGAGACGGAACACGCGGTGACCGGCGTGGTACAGCACCGATGGGTCGTACTTCGACACGAAGAACGGCGCGTCCCAGTTGAAACGCAACCGCTCCTGGCCCTCGCGCGATGAGGGACGCAACCGCTTCATGAGCGCGTTGTCCAGACGCACACGGGTGAGAAACCCGCCCTGGCCGGTGGCGTAGACCACGTTGGGATCCTCGGGGTCGAAGGCAACGCCGAAACCATCCCAGCCGTGCACCATGCGCCAGTCGCTGTTGAGGATGCCGTCTTTGGCATCGTCCTCGGTGACATGGAACGTCTCCGACGGCCCAACCCAAGAACCGTTGTCCTGCAGGCCGCCGCCGATGCGGTACGGGTCGCTCATGTCCACCGACACGCGGTAAAACTGCCCCACGGCCACGTTGTTGAACAGGAACCAGGTTTCTGCACCGTCGTTGGAGACGTACGCGCCGCCGTCGGTACCCACGAAGACACGCGCGGGATCGTCGGGGTCGATGGCGAGCGCGTGGAAGTCCACGTGCACGAACTGGCTGGAGCGGCGGAAGTTCTTCCCGCCGTCGTCGGACACCAGCAGGTCCCAGCCGCCCACGTACACGCGCTGGTCGTTCTTCGGGTCCACCGCGATGCGCGAAAAATAGAACGGGCGCGGGTTGACGTCGGTCATACGCGTCCAGGTGTCGCCGTGGTCGTCGCTTCTGAACACGCCGCCGCTGGGTGAGCGGTCGTCGAACTCGTCGCGGCCGGTGCCACCCAGGTCGCTCTCCACGGTGGCGTAGACGGTGCGCGCGTCGCCGTCAAACACCGCCAGCCCAATGCGCCCCACCCGCGCCGGCAGGCCGCTGGTGAGCTTCTTCCAGTTGGCGCCGCCGTCGTCAGAGCGGAAGATGCCGCCCTGCTCGCTGTTGCCGGTGAAGCTCCACGGCGTGCGGCGGCGCGCATACATGGCCGCGTATACGCGGTCTGGCTGCGCGGGGTCGATGACGACGTCGCACGCGCCGGTGTTGGCGTCGATCTTCAGCACCTGCTTCCACGTCTTGCCGCCATCGCCGGTCTTGTAGACGCCGCGCTCGGGGTTGGGACCCCACAGGTGCCCCAGCGCCGCCACGTACACCACGTCCGGGTTGCGCGGGTCCACCGCCAGGCGCGGGATGTCGTGGCTCTCCTTCAATCCCACGAACTCGAACGTCGCCCCGGCGTCGGTGGAACGGTACACGCCGCCGCCCCACGACGAACTGTTGCGCCCGTTGGCCTCGCCCGTGCCCACCCACACGATCTTCGCCTTGCCCTTCTCCGCGCGCTCCGCGGCCGGCACCAGCGTGCCTTCCTTTTCCCAGCCCGGCCAGCTCGGCGGCGCATCCGCCACCGCGAGTGCACCAATGGAGTGCTGACCGGTCTTATCGAACACGGGGGAGAAGGTGACACCCATGTTGTCGGTCTTCCACACGCCGCCGGTGCCGTAGCCCACGTAGAAGGTCTTGCTGTTGCCGGGTGCCAGCGCGAGCGCGCCCACGCGCCCGCTCATGTTGGCCGGACCGACGCTGCGCCACGCGAGGCCCTTGAAGTCATCAGTCGTGACGGCGCGGGCCTTGTTGTCCTTCGCCCTGGGCTCCGCGGACCAACCCCGCGAAACAGCCCCGGCACAGACGAGAACCAGAACGGCAGCCAACCCGACACGAAACGATCTGTGGAACATGGACGATTTCCTCCTGAAGTGCGGTCGCACCATTCTACAGCAGACCGCCGGTGCGCACACCCACACCGAGCACGAGAAAGAGCACCGCCACGATGGTAATGGCCACAATGTGCGCGCGCAACGCCGGCAACCGGGCCGCGTCGAGCTTTGGGATGATGCGCAGCCGCGCGTGAGCACCCAGCACAGCGGTGGCAGCCAGGAGCGCAAGCTTGGCCACAATGAGCCACGCCTGTGGCGTCGCCGGCAAGAACCACCCCGCCGCATTCGGAATCCAGCGCTGCGCCAGCCAGATGCCTGTGACAATCTGCAGAAGCAGGGCCGGAATGCCCAGTCGCTCATAGCCGGATTCGAAGTCGCGAACAATGGCAGGATCGTTGGCGCGCATGGCGCGTGGCAGAACTGTCAGCGCCAGCACCAGGTGGCCACCCACCCAGATGGTTGCGCCCAGCAGATGCAACACGACAAGAATTCGGTATGTTTCCATGGTGGGTACGCGGGTCAGCGGAAGATCGGCAACAGGAGAAACGCCTGCACGACGAACGCGTTGGCCAGGTCCACGAAAAACGACCCGGCCAGGGTGATCAACAGAAACGCCCTGGCCGACGGTCCATAGCGGCGCGCGACACTGTCCATCGTCGCCATCCCCACCGCCATCGAACTCAACCCGAACCCGACAAA
Source organism: Candidatus Krumholzibacteriia bacterium (assembly GCA_029865265.1). Lineage (NCBI taxonomy): Bacteria > Candidatus Krumholzibacteriota > Candidatus Krumholzibacteriia > Candidatus Krumholzibacteriia bacterium. Next base: position 23,093 of record JAOUHG010000037.1, read on the forward strand.
ACCGCCCACCGCCAGTGCCGCGTCGTAATCCCGCCCGAGCGCCCGGAAGAGCAACCGGTAGCCGATCAGCAGGATCAACACGATCTGCACGATGATGTTCAACGCCAGCGGCACGATGATGCCGCCGAGGGTCCAGAGGCGGAGGCTCATGAGATACATGGCGAGGAACGCCTGCAGCGCGATCTGGCCGTTGCGCTCAACCGGGCCCATTGCGAGCTTCATTCGGAACACGTCTGCGAAGTTCGTGACCAGGACCCCGCACAGCATCGCGGTGAGGAAGCCCGGGAGCATGAATCCCGCTGCGCGGGCGCGCATGTTCAGGGACTCGCCGAGAAGAATGATGCCGATCAGCAGGAGCAGGGTCCGCATGACCTGCTCGATGCTCGGACCCGCGGCGCTCTTTTCATCGGCGGATGCGCCCGGATCCACCCACGGCGCCGCGGACGGACCGGACGGTCCTGTCAGTCCCTTTCGCCGGACCAGCCAGCCCGTCGCCGGTCCCGCTACCAGCGCGCCGGCCACCACCGCGAGTGTCGCGCCCGCCATCGCCACCTCGGGCGCGTGCTCCAGCCCGATGGCCTGCGCTTCCTTTCCCCACGCGGCCGCAGTACCGGGCCCGCCCACCAGGGAGACGCTCCCCACCAGCAACCCGTGATACGGATGCGCGCCGAACATGAGTGCGATCAGAACGCCAACCACGTTCTGCGCTACGATTAACAGCACGGTGATGCCGCACAAAAGCGCGAGCGGTTTGCCGCCGGACTTCAGCGAGGAGAGCTTGGCCGACAGGCCCACCGTGGTGAAGAACATGAGGAGGAAGAACTCGGAGAGCTGGGTTCCGAACGTGAACTCCACGCCGGCCCATGCGCGAATGAGCGTCACAACAACCGCAACGAAGATGCCACCCACCACCGGCGAGGGGATGTCGAGGCGTTTGAGGACACGCAGCCGGTGCGTGAGCGCGGTGCCGAGCACCGCCGCCACCAGGCCAACCGCCAAGGTCTGCAGTTCCGAAAGGGGGATCTGTGTCATCGCGAGAAACCTGCTATACAGACGCCAGACGAATCGTCTCCAGCATCTCGTCATTGCGGCTGGAGGGCTTGAGCGTCACCGCGGCCTCGAGCGATTCCATGGGAAGGATACCGAGTTGCTTGAACGCGCGCGCCACGCAGTACAGCGAAACCCGCGTTGCGGCCAGCTTGACCGGTGCCTGCGCGGGATCGATGACGTGCACCGTTGCGCGCGTCTTCAGGTCGGCGGCCACCGACGGCACCGCAAACACCAGGTTCTCCGGCGTCATCGCCGCGAGCTTGCGGCCCACCTTGCTGGCGCCATCGTGGCTCAGCAGGATCATCGCGTCGGGTTTCAGGATGCCGGAGTACTCGATCTCCCGGGGGCTCAGCACCAGTTCGGCGATGCTGTGCCCGGTCATGATGGTGATGGGATAGTCGTCGCGTTGCGCCGCCCACAGGCCCGACAGAATCGCCGCCGTGCCCACGAGCTTTGCCGAAGAGAGCACCTTGCCGCCGGCGGAACCCGCCACCACGATGCGGAAGGGACGATCGAGCGGCGCGGAGAACCTTGGTTCGATGGGGCGGGGCCTGGGCAGCGGCTTTCCCTGCATCGGCGCCGACGCCTCGCGGTACGCGGCGGCGTACTCGGGGTACTCCGTGCGATACAGCAGCCCCGCCTTGAGGTGCAGGTTGTCGAGGATCTCGGTGAGCGTCTTCTTGGACGCCTTGTTGCGCGGCACGTAGTACGCCGTGCACAGCTCCCAGATGTCGAGCAGCGCAAAGCAGTTTGCGTTGACGGCCTCGGCGATGCGGTCCGGCAGGTCCTTGTCGAAGTTGGTGCCGCGCCACACGTAGCCCGCGCCATTCGCCCCCACCGTCGCGCAAACGTCCAGCGGCCGCTCCAGGTTGCCGCCCTCGGTGGTCGCGGTGTTCGCGCCCGGCGGCGTGGTGCCGGAGTGCTGCCCGCCCGTCATGCCGAAGTTGAAGTTATTGAACACCAGCACGGTGATGCCGATGTTGCGGCGTGCGGCACTGAGCAGGTGTGCGCCGCCAATGCCGGTGCCTCCGTCCCCCATGATCACGATCACGGTGAGATCCGGCCGCGCCAGCTTGATGCCGGTGGCGTAGGTGATGCTGCGCCCGTGCAGGCCGTGGAACGCGCTGGTGTCGAAGTACTCGTCGGAGAGTCCCGAACAGCCGATGTCGCTCACGATGACGACCTTGCTCGGATCCACCTGCAGCTTCGAGAACGCCCCGCTCAGGTGGTTGAGGATGTGCGTGTGCCCGCAGCCCGGGCAGAACGGGTACGGTGTCTCGTTGCGGAACCTGGCCAGCGTGGTGATGGTGGTGGGCTCGCTCATGACGCGCTCCCCGTGGTCAGCATTTCCACGAACTGCTCGGGCGTGATCAACTCGCCGTCGCGCCGGTTGATTCCTTCCACCGTGACGCCCGCTGCCACCCGTTCGATCTCGCGGCGGTACAGGCCATGGTTCAACTCCGCCACCACCACGCGATCGACTCCGGCGAGTGCCGCGCGGATGGCGCGCTCCGGCACCGGCCACAGGCTGTGGATTGTGAGCGAAGACACCTTGTTCCCCGCCTCCCGAATGTCACACACCGCCCGGCGCATGGACCCCGCGGTGATGCCGAAACTCACGAACAGTGTGGTGGCACCGGGCTCGAGGTCGGCGGTCACGAGTTCGATTTCGTCGGTGTGATCCTCGATCTTGGCGCGCAGGTGCTCGTTCATCGCGTCCACTTTGTCGGGCGCCTTCGTAATAAACGCGCGCTCGTCGTGGGTGGAGCCGGTGAAGCGCACCATCCCCCCGGTGCCATACTGCGCGATCGGCGGCACCTGGTCCGCGGGCGAGTAGCGATACGGCGCCTCGCCCGCGGGCAGCACCGTGCGCGCGCGCACCGGCGGCGCTTCGTAGCGGGTCACGTCCACCGTGGTGGTGGTCATGTTGAGTTCCTTGTCGGTGAGAACGATCACCGGGCAGCGAAAACGCTCCGCCAGGTCGAACGCGCGCCGCGTGATGGCGTAGCACTCCGTCACCGACGACGGCGCCAGCACGATCACCGGATAGCCGCCCGCCGTTCCCCAGCGCGCAAACTGCACGTCGCCCTGTCCCACCGTGGTGGCGCCACCGGTGGCGGGCCCGAGGCGCTGCACGTCCACGATCACCAACGGCACCTCGCCGATGATGGCGAGCCCGATGTTCTCGCTATATAAGGAGAGTCCCGGCCCGCTGCTCGCGGTCATCGCGCGCGAGCCGGCGAGTGTCGCGCCGATGCACATGCCGATGGACGCGATCTCGTCCTCCGCCTGGATGGCCACGCCGCCCACCTTGGGCAGCTCGCGGATCATCTGCATGAGGATGGGTGAGGCGGGCGTGATGGGATAGCCGGCAAAGAAGGTGCAGCCGGCGTCGAGCGCGCCGCGGACAATGGCGGTGGAACCGTCGGTGAATTCTCGCATGGTGCAGTGTCCCTCGCGGTCGCGACGGCGCTATGCTGCGTCGAGGAGCGCCATCAGCTTCTTCATATCCTCCCAGCACGGCGCCTTGAAGTTCGAATTGCGCAAGAGCGCCGCCGGGTGATAGGTGACGATCACAGGAATGCCTTCGTACGTGTGCTGGCCGGTGCGCATGGCACCCAGCGGCGCGTCGGTCTTCAGGAGCCAGTGCGCGGCGATGCGCCCCAGCGCGCAGATGTACTTTGGCTTGATGAGCGCGATCTGCGCGCGCAGGTACTCCTCGCAGCACTCCACTTCCGCGGGGAGCGGGTCGCGGTTCTTGGGCGGCCGGCACTTGAGGATGTTGCCGATGTACACGTCTTCGCGCTTCATGCCCATGGCGGCGATGATCTTGGTGAGCAACTGCCCCGCGCGCCCCACGAAGGGCTCGCCTTTGGCGTCCTCGTCCGCTCCCGGCGCCTCTCCGATGAACATGAGCTTTGCATTGGGATTGCCCACGCCAAACACGGTCTGCGTGCGGGTCTCGTGGAGCGCGCAGCGCGTGCACACCGAGACCTCCCGCGCGAGCGCAGCGAGCGCCGCCACGCCATCGGCTGAAGCGGGGGAAACAGGAGCAGGAGAGGGCGCGGAAGCGGGAGCCACAGCCCTGGGAACCGGAGCCCGCGCGGCACCCGGCGCATCGGCCGCGACCGTCTCCAGGTCCACTCCCTCGAGGTAGACGGAACGCACGCCCTTGCGCTCGAGGCGCTTCAGAGCGGAGGCCGCTGCGCGGCGGGAATCGGTGCGGGTAGCCATGCTTTGACTCTACGGCGCGGCGCAGTAATTCGCAAGGCCCGCCTTGCTAGATGGTACGGAGTTTGGCGAAGGCCGGTTCCTGTGCCACCAGATCCAGTAGCGTGCGCGCGATGGCCCGCTTGCTCTCGGGACCCCGGCTCTGGTAAACGCGCCCCGTGTGGTTGTAGATGGTGACCACGTTGGTGTCGTAGGAGAAGCCGGCACCGTGCACGTTGGGATTGTTGGACACGATCATGTCGCAGTGCTTCTTCTGCTGCTTGGCGAGCGCGTTGAGTTCCTCGTCCTCGGTTTCCAGGGCAAACCCGACGATCACGCGCCCGCCCTTCTTGTCGCCCAGCGACTGCAGCACGTCCTCGGTCTTCACCAGGTCGAGCGTCCACGTGTCCGCGGTCTTCTTCTTCTTCTCCAGCGGCTGCACGGGGCGGAAGTCGCTCACCGCCGCCGTCATGATGAGCACGTCGCTGCGGTCGTATACTTCGTGCAGTGCCTTCGACATGTCCGCACTGGTGCGCACGCGGATCACGCGCACACCGTACGGCGGTGGCACCGACGTGCGCGCCGCCACCACGGTGACATCCGCGCCCAGGTCGCGCGCGGCCTCGGCCACCGCGAACCCCATCTTGCCGCTGGAGCGGTTGGAGATCACGCGCACCGGATCGATGTCTTCCTCGGTGCCGCCCGCACTCACCAGCACCTTCATGCCACGATACGGAGACTCAAAGAAATCCTGCACCGTCTTGAAGATGGTTTCCGGTTCCGCCATGCGTCCGGTTGCTTCGTACCCGCACGCGAGGTCGCCCCTGGCGGGCGGAACCACGCGGTAGCCGCGGTCGGACAGGATACGCATGTTGTCCTGCGTGCCCGAGTTCTCCCACATGACGTCGTTCATGGCCGGTGAGAGAAAGATGGGGCCGTGGTACGCGCTCACGATGGTGGAGAGCAGGTCGTCCGCGCGGCCGTGCGCCAGGTTGGCCAGCGTGTTGGCGGTGCACGGCGCAATCACCACCGCGTCCGGCCACTTGGCCAGGTCGATATGCTCGATGGGCGACACCGTTCCGGCGGTCTTACCCTCGACTTCAAAGATGTGGGTGCGGACGGGATTCTCGGAGAGGCTCTCGAACGTGAGCGGGGTAATGAACTCGGTGGCGGCCTCGGTCATGATGACCTTGACGTCGGCGCCCGCCTTCTTGAACAGGCGCAGCAGGAAGACCGCCTTGTACGCGGCAATACCGCCGGTGACGCCGAGAAGAATCTTGTTGCCGGTGAGAGTCACGGAATGGGTGCGGCGTAAAGGTACCCTGAAGGCGGTGCGTTATGTCTTTGCGGCGAGTTCCGCAGCGCGACTACCAGATGGAGTTCTGTCGCGCGAGGACTGTCTGAGCAAGCAAAGACATGACGCGCCGCCCAACGTGCTTCAGTCCGAGAAGAAGTCGCCGCGGCCGGTTTCTTCTTCGGCGTACGTCCACGCGATCTTGCCGTTGATCATGCGCTTGACCGCCGTGGAGGTCGGCTTGAAGTCCGGCTCCGGCTCGGCGCCGCGGATGACGAGCGAATTCAGGCGGCGCGCTTCGCGGGCCATGACGCGCACCGCTTCGTAGCGGTTCGTCGCCCGGCCGGCGATCTTCTCAATAATGACCAGCTTTTCGATCGGAGTCGGCATGTGGGTCTTGTCTCCTGGAGTAAGTTAGCGGTCGGTTCGCCCGGCGAACCCGTCTACCTTGCGAACCCGGCGCGCCCGTTCCGCGACCACGATGGCGCCCAGTTCGCGGGCGGCGCGGTCGAGGTCATCATTGACCACGAGATACTCGTAACGGGAGGCGGCGGCCAGTTCGGTCCGCGCGTTGGCCAGCCGGACTGCGAAGTCCTCGGCGGGCAAATCTCCCCGCCCCCGCAGCCGCGCTTCGAGCGCGTCGAACGTTGGGGGTAATATGAACACCATCAGGGCGTCGGGAAACACCTGTTTTACCCGATCTCCCCCCTGAATGTCAATGTTGAGCACCACGTCGAAGCCGGCAGCGCGCTGCTTGTCGAGGTAAGCCCTTGGTACACCATAGCTTTCCCCGTGAACCTCGGCCCATTCCACCAGTTCCCCCGCCTTCATGGCCTCGAAGCGGTCGCGGCTAACAAAGAAGTAGTGCTCACCCTCGTTTTCGCCGTTTCGGGGCGCGCGCGTGGTGGCGGTGACACAGCGGCGGGTGAGTGAATCCGTGGCGAGGAGGCGGTCGATGAGCGTGGTCTTGCCCACCCCCGAGGGGCCGGACACCACCACCAGAAACGGAACCGAAGACCGCGGCGTCATGGGCGCTACTCCAGGTTCTGGACCTGTTCGCGCAGCTTCTCGGTTTCTTCCTTGAGGACAACGACGTGCTGGATCACCTCGGAGTCCGCCGCCTTGGACCCGATGGTCGTCGCCTCGCGGTGCATCTCCTGCAAGAGGTAGGTCATCTTCTTGGACACCTCGCCGCCGTCGGAGATGGTCTTGTTGAACTGCGCCAGGTGGCTCTTGAGGCGGGTGATCTCTTCGGTGATGTCGGTGCGGTCGCCCAGCATGACGATTTCCGCGGCGATGCGGTCTTCGCTCACCTTGATATCGCCCGCGAGTTGTGCGACGCGCTTGCGCAGCGTCTCGATCTGCTTCTTCGCCACCGCCGGCGCCATGCTCTCGATGGTATCCACCGTGCGGCCAATCAGCGCCATGCGCTCGGTGAGGTCCTTCTCCAGCGCGCGGCCCTCTTCCAGCCGCATGCGCGTACACGACTCCAGCGCGGCGTTGAGGCCCTCCTCCACCAGCGGCCACAGCACGTCCTCGGCCGGGTCGGTCTCCTTCACCATCACCACTTCCGGCAGCTGCATCAGCGCATCCAGGCTGACACGCTCGTCGAGGCCGTGGCGCTTGGCAAAGTCGCGCAGCTGTTTGAGGTACTGTTCCAGCGCCGCTTCGTTGATGGTGACCGCGCGGCCCGCCGCGGCCGATTCGACCGACATGGTGATGGACACCCGCCCCCGCGCCAGGCGCGCGCGCACCAGATCCTTGATGTCCTGTTCGCGGTTCTGCAGCACCCGGGGGAG
>JAOUHG010000038.1 GCA_029865265.1 Candidatus Krumholzibacteriia bacterium
GCCACGAAGTGCGCCTCGGCGTTGCTGCCGTAGAAGTCGCTCTTGAGCTGCAGGCGCGCCTCGCGCAGCGTGTAGTCCTGTCCCCCGCTCCACACCGGCGGCAGCACGCCGGGGCTGCCCCACGATGCGGGCGGCGGGCCCACCTGCTGCAGGCGCACCCCGCCCGCAGCTTCCATGAACCCGTGCAGCTCGAACTGGGCGGCCGCCGGCACTGCAACCCCGATCAGAAGCGCCGCCACCGTCACCAGAATCCAATGTCTGTGCATGATGATGATGCCTTCCTGATTGATGTGTGCGCCTACTGGGCGATGTACTCGCGCGGCGGGCTCTTTAGATACCGCTCGCTGAAGATGTCCGCGGAGATCCCCTGGTTGTAATCGATGCTGTCGAAGACGATGAGCGTGTTGTTGTTCTTGCGCGGCGTGGTCATGCGGCGCTCCAGGGCGGTCGCAAACCCGTCGACGGTTTCGATTTTGAGCACTTCGAACACCTTCAGCAGCTCACCCTTGTTGTCAAAGTACTCCTCGCGCACCACCAGCCTGACATCTTTGTCGATCCAGGTGGTCTTCTTGGCAAAGTAGTCGCCGCTCTTCGGCGTGCTCTCGATCGCCCACGTCTGGTAGCCGCCCTTCTCCTCCTCGCGCAGGAACGTGTGCGAGTCGTCGCTCCAGTGGCGCCCGGACACGTCCTCGTAGGCGAAGTCGCTGCCCACGAAGCTGCTCTTCTTGTCGTTGGCGGAGAGCGGCTTCACCAGATCCAGCGAGGGCACGTAAATCCAACGCGCGTCGTCGCCGTCGGGGTTCTTCCACGCCATGAAGGTGGTGCGCCGCACGTCGTTGGGCTCGTAGAAGTACACGTAGTAGCGCTGCTCGCCGCCCTCGGCAAAGTCCTTGCGCAAAATGGTGAAGTCGCGTTCGCGCGTCTTGCCGTTCTTGTCGGTGATGGTCATCTTGACCCGCGCCGAACCGTCGTCGCCCGCGTAGTACATGTTGAGGTGCGCTTCCTTCATGAGCGCCTCGGCGTCGGGAGCCTGCGCGCGCAGCGGCGCGGGCCACCAGGCCGCCAGCGCGGCCACGAGCAATACCGGGAGAATGAGTTTCTTCATGATGACGATTACCTCCTCGCGGCCGCAGCCGCCTCGTTGAGTGAACCCGTGCCCGCGGGGTGATGCCGGTAGCCCGAGATCACGCGCGCGGGGAAATATGAGAGCACCGCCGGCATGATCAGGAAGGTGGCTCCACCGCTGATCAGCATGATGGCGAAGAAGAACGCGCCCACGGTCACATAGGGCACCAGTGTGGCGAAGAACATGGGCACGAAGCCCAGCGCGATCACCACGATGTTGCGCGCCAGCGCCTGCGCCGGCTCGTGGAAGAACGTGTTCATGGTGGCGTTGAAGTTGCCGTTGTGGTGCCGGTGGATGTCGCGCGTGCGCTGCAGGAAGTGGATGGCGAAGTCCACCGACAGCCCCAGCGAAAGGCTGCTGAGCACCGCGATGGGCATGTCGTAGTTGCGGCCGGTGAGCCCCACCCAGCCGTAGGTAATGACGATGGTGGCGGTCAGCGGAACCATGGCCAGGAGACCCATGCGCAGGCTGCGGAACAGGATGACCATCATGATGAGCACCACCACCCACGACCCCGCCAGCGCCTTGCCCATGCCGCTCACCATGAGCTGCTGCCATTTGACGTTGATGTAGCTCAGCCCGGCCCACTGCACCTCGAGTCCGGCGGGCGGCGGATTCTGCGCGATCCAGGCGTTGACGCCGTCCACCACCGCGCGCACCTGCTGGTTGTCGCCCTTGCGCATCTGCACCCAGATGTTGATGCGATCCTGGCCCGGGGTGATGAACTTGAACAGGTCGTCGGGCGAGCCACCGCTCATTTCATACAGGAACAGGTACTGCGCGATCTTCTCGCGCGAGTCCGCGAGGGTGGCGCTGCCCGGTTCCCGGTTGAGCAGTTCGTACTGCACCTTCTTGAGCACGTCCACCACCGAGCTGGCGGCACCCACGTTGTCCTGCCGGCCGATCTCGTTCTGCAGCCGCTCCGCCCAACCCATCCACTCCGGTTCCAGGAAGGCCTGGTCTTCGCTGCCGGCCAGCTCGACGTAGGCGATGTACGTGCCCGGCAGGTGCTCGTTCATCACCTGGTCGGCCACGCGCAGCGGGCTGCCGGGCTTGAACCAGTTCACCGGGTTGTCGTTGACCACGATGCGGGTGACACCGTAGCCCGCGATGACCATGACGATGCTCAGCGTGGTCACCACCAGCGCGCGACGGCGCACCGCGAAGTGACGGATCTTGTGCAGGTACGTCTCCGGGGCGGCCTCGCCCTCGTGGGTGGTTCCGAACTTCTCCAGCACGGAGGGCGGCATCAGCATGGCGTAGGCCGGGATGAACAGCAGCGAGAGCAACCAGGCCACGAACACGCCGAAGGCCACGAAGGCGCCGAACACCTGCACCGGCGGGATGGGCGTCATGATGAGCGATGCAAACCCCACCACGGTGGTGAGCGAGGTGAACAGCATGGGCAGGAACAGCTCGCGCATGGAGTGGTACAGCGTCTCCTCCATGCCGGCCTTCTGGTGGTAGTTGGCGTGTACGGAGCTGAGAATGTGGATGCTGTTGAGCACCGCAATCGGTATCAGGAAGATGGGAATCATCGAGCTCATGATGTGCACGGTGAAGCCCATCCCGATGAGCAGCCCCATGGTCCATATCACGGTGATCATGGAGAGGATCATCGGCGCCAGCACCACCTTCCAGCGCCGGAAGAAGAACAGCATCAGCAGGAAGATGAGCAGGAAGGCCATGGGCGCCGACACCGCCATCTGCTGGAACATCGCCGCGCCAAAGGTGTCCTGCGCCACCGGCAGCCCCGCCAGGTAGTACTGCTCGTCACCGCGGTCCTGCTCGATGACGGACTGGATCTGCTCCCCCACCTCCATGGCGACGTCCTTGCTCTCCAGCGGGATGAACAGGGCGATGGCCTTGCCGTCGTCGGAGGCGAGCTTGCCGCGCAGGATGGGGTTCTCTCTGATCTGAACCAGGATCTGCCGCGCGTCCTCGTCGTTGTCGGGAACGCTCTCCATGAGCGTCTGCACGCGAATACCGCCGCCCTCGTCGGGCAGGATATCGTCGACCTCGCTGGGGGCGAGGATGTCGTCGGCAATGACGCCGTCCATGTCGCGCACCGCGTCGGTGATCTTCTGGACGCGTTGCAGGATGGCCGGCGTGAAGACGGTCCCTTCATCAACCACCACGCCCAGCACCAGGAAGTCATTCAAGTTGAACGCGGCCTCGACGTTCTTGTGGATCACACGCACCGGCTCGTCCGCCGGCAGCATGTTCTCCGGATCTGTGTCGATCTGGATCCTGGGCAACTGCAACGCCGCCACCACCGTGATCAACCCGATGATGGTGAGCACCAGCTTGGGGTGTCGGATGGGGAACCCCGGGAATATTCGCTTCATGGCAGGGACTCTCTCTTTCGTTCTGATTGATGTATGCGATCAGTTGGCCGTGGCCGCGGTCTTTGCGTTGCGGCGCGCTTCCATGCGGCGGAACAGGATCTCCGGCGGGCAGAAGCCGGTGAGACTGGACTGGAACAGGTTGACGCCCACGAACGCGTTCAGCGCGAGCCACCACGGGCTCACCTTCCACGCGAGCAGCAATGACGCGATAATGAACACACCGGCGAGCCGTCGAACCATGCGCTCGGACCAGGAGATGGTGGCACAGGGGGCGGCGTTCGAACTGGGACGGGCTTCCATGTTTTTCTCCTTATTGATGCGGCGGGCCTTGTCATCCGCCGGGATCGGTGCATATTATGAATTGCTTGACGACTGGTAGTTTATATGCTTGATTAGTTATATACTGATTCACACCAGGTGTCAAGCCACGATATTCGAGGTGAGCGGTGAAAAATTCTAAGCCATTGGAAAATAAAAGCCTTGCACTGATAGCCGAGCGCTTCCGGGTGCTCGGTGACCCCCTCCGGCTCCAGCTCCTGCATCTGCTGGGGGACGCCGAAATGTCGGTGGGAGCGCTGGTCGAGGCCTCGGGCGCGAGCCAGGCCAACGTCTCCAAGCACCTGCAGATTCTGCTGAAGGCGGGTCTGGTGCAGCGGCGAAAAGAGGGTTTGCTCGCCTACTACAAGATCGTGGATCCGTCGATCTTCCAGCTGTGCGACCTTGTCTGCGGCCGCTTGAGTGAACAGTTCCAGGCGGACCTGAGCGCCATCGGGATGCTACGCCATCCGGGACAAGCCGGTCAGTAGACCACCGGATTGCTGATCGAGTTGCCTCCCCACACCGCCCACAGCTTCACCTCGCTCAGTGGTGCGTGCCACATGGTACACCCGCGCCAGGGCGCGATCAAGTCAACTGCGTCCTGAAGGCCCGCAGGCGGCCGCCTACTCCAGCCGTTCCACTTCGTCGGGCTCGCCGCGCGCCTGGCGCCACGCCCGTTCCACCGCCGGCTGCACAAAGAAGGCATCGAACGCCCGCGCCCTTCCCTCGTCACCCCGGGCAAGACGCTCCTTCCAGTCGGCGAGCGTCACGCGCGTCTGGGTTTCCTCCAGCGTCGCGCCGCCGGCCACCGCTTCCTCCACCGCCAGCACCAGCGCGCGCAGCAGATCCTGCACCTCGTGCAGGAATGCACGGTCGTGCTGCGGCGGCCCGTGGCCGAAGAACATCGTGTCCACGCCGAGCGAGTCGACCCGTGCGAGCGTCTCGATCCACTCCTTATAGTACGAACCGATGCCGAACGGGATGGGATACACCATGAGGTCTCCGGTGGCGGCAATGCGTTCCCGGGGCAGAATGACCACGGCGTCGCCGCGCGTGTTGCCGAGCCCGAGGCACGAGATGACGATCCTGCGCGCGCCGCGGTGGATCACCAGCGAGTCGTCGAAGGTGAGCGTGGGCGGCACCGGGCGCAACGTCTCGAACTCCGGTATGCAGAGGCGGTACAGATCGGCGATCTCCCGCGCGCGGTTGCGGCGCTTCTCCGCGAGCGGTTCGCCCTCGTCGTCCAGGCCGGTGTCGGCCCAGCGCTGGTACTTCTCCAGCACCGGTCCCATGTCCGCCAGGATCGATTCGCGCACGTCGATCACCTGTTCGATCACATCCGTGCGGGTATTGCGGTGCGCGATGAACTCCACCCCGGGCCACCGGTCCTGGTAGACCTGGTTGCCGTTGACGTGGTCGTCGTGCCAGTGCGTGTTGACCACGTAACGCACCGGCCTGTCGGTGAGCTTCTCCAGCTCCGCCACCATGGCGCGTGCGCTCACGGGGAGTATGCCGGTGTCCACCACCACCACGTCGCTCTCGTTGATGATGAAGAGCGCGTTGCCCTCGATGGGATCGCGCAGCGGCTCGGCCCACACGAAACCGAACACGCCATCGGCCAGCTTCACGATGTCGTAGGTCTTGCCGGAAACCTCTCCGGCGCGCGGGGACGTGGCGCACAACAGGACGACGCCACCCAGTATCCACAGGTATGCCTTTTTCACGAGTGTCTCCTTGCGCCGACGGGATGGCGTGGTGGGAACTACGGATGCCGGCGCGTTGCGGTTGCGGGTCAGCGTTCCGGCGTCGCCGACCGCATCAATCCCTCGTGGGCCTCGCGGTTGCCTGGCGCCAGCTCGAGCGCGCGGATGAACTGCACGGTTGCTTCGGGACCCCTGCCCTGCTGCACCAGCACGCGTGCCAGGTCCACGCGCACGCCGTCGTCCCAGGGCGCGGCCGCCACGGCGGCCTCGAGCTGCGCGACGGCCTCGTCCAGGCGTCCCTCGCGGCGCAGCCAGCGCGCGTAGTTGCGGTGGGCCTCTATCGACTCCGGATCGAGGGCCACGGCGCGCGCAAAGCTCTCCCCCGATTCCTCTTCGCGCCCCGCCAGTGCGAGCGCAATGCCACGGTTCATCCTCGCCACGCCGTCGCGCGGCGCCAGGCGGATCTGCCAGTCGAAATCCACCAACGCGCGTGCACCGTCGCCCCGGTCGAGACGCGCCTCCCCGCGCGCGGCGATGTGCCTCGCGAACGCGGCACGGGCCGCTTCCGCCGCAACCAGCAGGCCCAGGATAACGGCCGCCGTGGCCACCGCGCGCCGCGGCACGCGCGCGCCCCGGAATTCGAGGCCCAGCAGCCACACCGGAATGACGATGTAAGGCGCAAGCTTGAGCAGGTGCAGCACCGGGTGCGCCAGGATGAGCGGGTGGTCGAACTCCGGCAGCAGGAACGACAGCGCCAGCGCGACCGCCGCCAGCGCCGCGCCCCGCGGGCGTGTACGCCCCACCAGCGGCAACAGCAGCAGGGGGGCGATGGCGTAGTAGTTGAACCAGGTGCGGCTGACCCACGCGAGCATGGACAGGATCACCAGCGAGCGCCGCGGCCAGACTTTCATGGCGCAGTCGCGGTCGCGCCACACCAGGACCACGATGACCGCCAGCACGGCAAACGGCATCACGCCCGGCAACCACGATTGGCGTATTCCCAGGGCGAAGAGCCCCTGGTTCAGGCTCACGCTGTTGAGCAGGTAGCCGCCGGCTTCGAATTGGATCACCACCTTGCGCACGAACTCAATCCACGAGCGCTGCGCCAGTACGGACGCGGCGCCGAGCGCCGCCGCCGCACCCGCAAATGCGGCCAGCATTCGCCAGCGCCGCTGCGACAGCGGCAGCAGCAGCAGGATCGCGGGAAACAGTTTGATGAGCGACGCCCAGGCCAGCGCGCCACCCGCCAGCGCCTGGCGTCCACGCCGCATTGCGTGGAGAGAAACCGCCAGTGGTATCCACACACCCGCAAAAACGAGCCCCGGCAGCAGCCAGCCCACCACATCCCACGATGCCAGCAACAACGCCGCGACGGCCATCCGTCCGGTGGTGTCCAGTGCCAGCGCTCCACCGACGAGCCACGCCAGCGCAAACACCGCGAGTGTCTGCCAGAGCAGGTTCAGCACGGCCGCGACCGGCGAGAACGGCATGTGCAGCGTGGGATCGGCTTGCCTTACGAGCGCGTAGAAGGGAGAACCATTGAACCCGTAGTCGTCGGTGAGATCGCGCCCGTGAATGCGCGACACCACGGCGCGAACGTCGCGCCGGAAGTCCTGCACGCGGTCGTCCGGCAGATATGCGTGCAGGATGCTGTCCGCTTCGACGTGGATGGCACCCGACGCGCGGGCCCGCGCCAGCAGCGAATCCGCCGGCGCCAGCGTATTGAAGGCGACGCCGCGCGCGCGCATCATATCGATGAGATACGCGCGCTGTTGGCGTGGATCGTCGCGCCACCGGCCGGGAGGGTGATCGAGGTCGCGCATGTCGAACTGCGGCCGGTCCAGCGCGGCATGCACGGCGCGATAGAGGCCCGGGTACGGAACGGGATACTTCGCGCCCAGGTAGTGGTGCGCGAAGTTGATGGTGACGACGTTCTGTGGCAGCAGGTTGAGGACCAGCGCATTCGCCATTCCCACGACGATCAGAATGGTCCATGCCGCCCGTGCGCGGGGCCAGCGGCCCAGGAGCAGGGCGCAGGCGGCCATGAGCAGCGCGCAGATGGCGCGGTCGTCAAGCGCCCAGGGAATCATGACCGCGGCCGCCGGCATCCGGTGGGCTCGATCTCGCAACCAGCCTCGCCCGGTGCAATGCGGGGGTCGAGCATTACCGTGACGACGCCGCGTTGTACGCGCTGGTCATCGCGGGCCCCAGGAAGTACTCCTCGAACAGGAAGCGTTTCATCTTGCTGCCGCCGGCCATCGCCCCGCTGAAATCGTCCATTTTTGCGCCGGCACGCGCCTGCTCCAGCGTCTCGCCGCGCGCCACCGCGTCCGTGGCCTGCTGCCTGATCGACGTCAGCGCCTCTTCAAGCATCACAACCTGCAGGTCGTTGCGCATCACCGCGCCGTGCCCGGGCACGATGACATCGGCATCCATCATGCGGATTCTGGCCAGGGCATCGATCCAGCCGGAAACGTCGCACCCGTAGGCGAACGGCAGCGGGTTGTCCACCAGATCGCCCGCCACAAGCACGCTCTCCCTGGGAAGAAAGACCACCGCGTCGCCACGGGTAATCCCGGAACCGAAGTGGCGGATCTCGATGACGCGTGCGCCACGCGTGAGGGTGATGACGTCGTCGAAGGTCTTCTCCGGCAGGGTCAGCGAAAACGCGGGCATCTCGCCCAGGTATTCCTCCGCGATGGCGATGGTACTCTGGTACGCCGCGCGCTCCCCGTCACTCATCGGCGTACCATCCAGGCTGGTTCCCTTGTTGATCGCGTCGCGGAACATCGCAATGGCCCCGGGTCCGCCTTCAACCTGCCGCTCGCGATTCTCCACACCGATTGTGGCCATGTCCTCACGCGTGAACGTTTGCGCGATGATCTCCGCGCCGGGAAACGCATTGCGGTATACCTGGTTGCCGAAGGTGTGGTCGTCGTGCCAGTGCGTGTTGATCACCACGCTGACCGGCTTGTCGGTGATGTTTCGCAACGCGGCGAGCACGGTGCGGGTGCGCTTGAGTGTGAATTGCGTGTCCACCACGACGACGTCCTCGTCGTTCACGATGAATACCGCATTGGAATGATTGGCGAGTCCCAGCGGATCCCGGCTGATGACGGCGTAGACCCCCGGCGCGACGTTTTCCACGCCAATCGGGGACTCGGTTTCGGCGGCGAACACTGAGAAAGCAGCCAGGGCGGGAAGGAGCAGAATGCCACACGCGGCCACATAGCCAGGTTTCATACACACTCACTTGCTTGCGGACACCATATGCACGGAGATGGGAAACTCCACCATCTTGCCGGAGGTTGTGAACAGACCCAGCGCACGCTCGGCCTCGGTGGCGAGCGTATCATATTCCGACTTGTCGAGCACGACGTCGACCAGCGGAAACCAACCCTTCACGTCGGTGAGCACCCACGAACGAATGCTCGGGTAGCGTGCAACACCCGTGTATGTCTCCACCGTGGGGTCGGTCATGCCGGCACGCTCGAACAGGTCCCGCACCGCCTCCGGATTTCCCAGTACGAACGGTTGCCGCAGGGCATCCGCGGCCCGTTTCCCCACCAGGTGCTGGATCAACGCCACCAGTATCGAGTACGCGGGGATATTGTCGAGTGCATCCCACACCGCCACACCCAGGCGACCACCCGGCGCGAGCACGCGCTTCATATCGCGAAGTGCCGCAATGCGATCGTCGAAGAACATCAATCCGAACTGTGACGCGACCACGTCGAACACGCCATCGTCGTACGGCAGCGCCGCCGCCACACCTTCCCGCCATTCCAGCTCGGGCGCAACGCGCAACGCCACCGTGAGCATGCCGGGGTTGGGATCGACGCCAGCCACGAAACCGGTGCTGCCCACCAGCCTGGCCGCGTCGCGGGCAAAGATTCCCGTTCCGCAGCCCACGTCCAGCACCCGGCTCCCGCCGCGTACCGCGGTGACCTTCGCCAGCAGGTGGGTCCACTGGGAAAACAGCGCCGGGACGAAGAACTCCTCGTACACCGTCGCTGCGCGAATCTGGGCCTCGAGGTTTGAATCCGTCATCGGAGCCTCCGACGCAGAATCCTCAGGGGGTAGCAGCGGCGCGCAGCCACGCCAGTGCGGCGTCACGATCGCGGAAGACATTCGTCATCACGCCCGCGGCCTCGCTGTAGACGGCACCCAGCCGGCTGAGGCCGAAATGGACGTCCTCGGTGGCAAGAACCGCGCAACGGGCCACACGCTCGCTGTGCGGGCCCAGGTGGGAGGCCACACGAATGATGTCCTCGGTGGTGCGGGTTGCGAGTGTGGAAGACCCTCTCACGTCCACCAGCAGGCCGAACCTGGGCGCACATGCGGGATCATTGAGCAGGTGGTGAAAGGTCTGGATGACGTCGTCTGGATCGGTCTCACCGACGAGCGCCATCTCCGCGATGTTGTTGTCCATGCGATACGTAACCGGCACAAGCGACCTCCGGCGTAAGCACTGCCCCGCATCACATCAGGGGAGAGACGGCCCGAGTATACTGGAATTCGATCCGGAATTCAAAAAACGTCACCAGGGAATCGCCTCGCCGTCGCGAAAGAAGCCACCGGTGGTAGTGGCGTCGAGCAGCGCCCCCCATACAATAGACGCGGCGCCCTCCTCCACGCCGCGGGTGGCGCTGCGCCCGCCCATGTCGGTGCGCACCCAGCCCGGGCACACCGCGTTCACGCGGATGCGGCGCGGCGCCAGGTCGCGGGCGTAGACGCGGGTGAGCGCGTTCAGGCCCGCCTTGGAGGCGTTGTAGGCCGACGCGGGCCACCCCGCCTCCGCGTGCACGCCGTGCTCGACGTAATTTGTTAAGGAGCGCATCAGCGCGTCGATCTCACCACGCGCCAGCGCCGGGTCGAGCAGGCGCTTCTTGAGTTCGGCGCGGTAGTTGGAAATCTCTCCCAGCGCGCTGGACACCATGACGACGGTCCCGCCATCGGGCATCAAGGGCAGCAGCGCGTCGGTCACGCGCGCGGCACCAAAGTAGTTTACCGCGAGGGTACGGCGCACGACGTCGGCGTTGAAGCCGCGCAGCGCCACACCGGCGTTGTTGACGAGAATGTCGATGGTGAGGCGGTCCGCTTCGAGACTGGCCCGAAGCGTCCCGACGCTTGCGTCGCTAGCGACGTCCAGGGGTCTGAACTCGCAGGTGAGCCCCTCGGCAATCAGTTCCTGCGCCGCCGCGTACCCCTCCGCCTCCCGGCGGCTGGTGACGATTATGCGCAGCCCGCGCTGGGCAAGCTGCCGCGCGGTCTCCAGGCCGAGGCCGCGGTTGCCTCCGGTGATGAGCGCAATGCGGTTTCCTTCCTGCATCCCCTCTCCAGCCTGTCGGGACGCCAACTTCGGCGGTCCCGGGCGGTATTACCCATGGTACAATAATTCCGTCAATTGCCAGACCCAGTTTCACGGCCCTGGCCGGGCCGCTCCCACGGAGGTTCCCCATGGACCGCGCCACATTCCGGGGTGGATGGGTGGCCGCAGCAGTTGCCATATCGCTGCTTCTCCTTTCCTCTGCCGAAACAGCCGCGCAGAAGCGGCATCACGATTCCCGGCCGCGCCCGGCGACGACGGCACCGACGAACGCCATCCTCATCGATGGCACGCCGCGACCGGCGCCGGTCAGCGCGCCACCGGCACCGCCCGCCGGCCGGCTCGAACGCTGGACGCCGCCGGCGCCCGGCGAGCGCACCCCGAACAGCCTGCAGACCATCAACGATCACCCCGGGATGGCCTCCGCACTGGGCGGCGACGATGTGCTGATCGCAAGCTTCCCGACGCCCGTGGTCTCCTGGGGGATCTGGCTGCAGGTCACCAGCGACGGGCGGCTCTTCGCCGCGGCGCTTTCGACCTGGTCCCCCGGCCAGATGGACATCTACCGCAGTCTGGACGGTGGCGACACCTGGACGCTGTGGAGTTCCTTCGCGCCGGGCTTCAATGCGAGACTCCGCGACTTCACCGTCGCCCAGGGCGACGCGGACCAGGCATTGATCGCCTATCTCGACTGGAACGGGTCGACTACTGACGCGCGCGTGGCGCGCGCCGACTTGAATACCGACACGCCGGTATGGAGCGTTGTGACCGCCATCGAAGACCCCGCCATCAATGTCACTTCCGGTGTGGCGTTCGATACCGATGCCTGGGGGTTCTCGAACTACTACATCTACCTGGTTGCGGTTGCCGATGACGGCAACGGTCGCGATGTGTGGTTCTCAGTCTCCTACGACCTGGGTGTAACGTTTGAGCCCGAAACCAAGATTGCCGACACCTCGGACGGAAGCTGGGGATTTCTGACCGCGTCGATAACCACCGGGTACAGCGGCTACGTTCACGCATCCATGACGCGCGACGGCACGCTCGACGCGGGCGAGTTCTACCGTCGCACCGTCGATTACGGGACTACCTGGGATCCGTTACTTACGATTGACGCGGTCGACAACGGCACCGAAAATTATCTCGACTCGGTGGCAGCGTCGCGCACCAACGACAATGTCCTGCTTCTCTTCAACCGCGGCGGCTCAAACTGGTGCCGCTACTCGACGGACGCGGGCGTCACGTGGCCACCCGCCAACGACGTACCGACCGGTTACGAATATTGCCACGGGCGCCACGTGGCGTTTCCCGGCAGCGAGCTCGTGATTGGCGGGTACACATTCGGTGGTCTCACGGACGAGAGATACAAGCTGTCGCGATCGGTCACCGGGAGCCCGGCCGCGCTGGCCGCACCGCAGGAGTTGTCCATCAGCACCACCGATTTCCTTGGGACGGAGACCGCGATTGTCACCGACCCATCCCGCGGCAACCGCATTGCGGCCGTGTGGTTTTCCTATGATGCCACCAACACGTACCTGCGCTTCGACGCCGAGTGGCGCCGCGACTTCGGCTATCCCAACACCGACATCGGCTTCCCGATTGCCGTGCAGGGCGGCGGGCAAACCCCGCCCGCGGTGGCCGAGGTGGATGGAGACCCTGAAAAGGAGATCGTCTTCGCCGCCCTCTCCGGCGACGTCCACGTGGTCAACCACGACGGCACAGCGGTTCCGGGCTGGCCGGTGAACATCGGTGCGATACCGTTCGACGCACCGGTGGCGGTGGGCGATCTGGTTGGCAATGGGGATCCTGTCGTCGTGGCCGGAAACGGTTCGGGAGAGGTGTACGCGTTTGATGCAACCGGCGCCCTGCTCCCCGGCTGGCCGGTGGATCTGGGGACGGGGACCGGCGTCTACGTCAGCATCGGCACCCTCGGCCCGCCCAGCACGCGCTACGTGGTGGCGCTCAGCAACCGGACCGTTGCCATCCTGGACAACAGCGGAACCAACGTCGCGCCCGCCTGGGTCCCGGCGGAGATTCCCTTCGGTGTCTATTCGCGTCCGGCCGCCATCGGCGACGCGGACAACGACGGCGTCACCGACATCGTGTCGCTCGCCGGTCCGAACGTCTACTACCACAGCCTCAACAGCCCGAACTTCTCCGGGCAACAGTTTACGGGCGTAACGTTCAGCGACGCCCCCACGATGGCCGACATCGACCTGGACGGCATCCTGGAGATCGCCGCGCCCACTTCCGACGGGAAGATGTACCTGTTCCACAAGGCCGGGCCGAGTTTCTCAACGGCCTGGCCGATCACGGTATCGCCCGGAGTCGCGCTGACCTCGGCCGCGTTCGGGAACATCCTCGGCACGCAGGAGCCGGAGCTGGTGTTTGCGGAGGCCGGTGGCAATGTGCACGTGCGCTACTCCACCGGCGTGGAGCAGTCCGGCTACCCGCTGGCTTCGGGAAGTTCCTTCCTGTTCATGCCGCCCATACTTTCTCCGGTGAACATCTTCGTCTCCAACGTCAACATCGGGACCACCGACGGGGTCAATGGCACAGGTCAGAGCTGGCGCAATCTCGGGATGGTGCCGGACGGCTGGCCGCGCAACCTCCCCGGGCCGGTGGAGGAGACATTTGCGAGCGGCGACATCGACAACGACGGGCGCAACGAGCTGGTGGTGCTGGGGGTGGACTTCCTGTCGGTGTACGACGTCGGCGAACCGCCGACAACCAACCCGCGCAACCACTGGCCCATGTACGGCTACGACGCGCAGCGAACGGGCTGCCTGGCCTGCGACGAGATTCTCACCGCGGTCGGCGACACACCGGCGGATGGGTACAACGCGGCACTTTCGGTGCACCCGAATCCGTTCAACCCGGTAACCACAATTGAGTACGAGGTCGCTCGGGCCGGGCTGGTTTCGCTGGAGGTGTTCGACGTGAGCGGGCGGCGCGTCGCCACACTGATTGCAGGTGAGCACCGGGAGGCGGGGCGCTATTCGGTTTCCTATACCGCCACGGGCGCGAGTGGTGTGTACTTTGCGCGGCTGCAGACGGCGGACGGAGAGGTCGCGCGGAAGATCGTGCTACTCAAATAGCGGGCGTGGACCGGGTCACACGAAGGCGATTTCGCGGGTGGCGCCGGTCACCACGAAGCAGCGCGCAATGTTGGACTCGTCGTCCACGGATTCGAGGAAGAACCCGGGGCGGTCGCGCTGGTAGCCTACCGTGGTTCCGATGAGGACTTCGCCGTCCTTGAAGACCACGCGAATCTTGCGGCCCGTTGCCTTCTGCGCGGGGTCGAAGTCCTTCTTCTCCTCGTGCTGCGGGTTGCCGGCGAAGTCCTTCACGAAGAAGAGCGCCTTCAGGTCTTCGCGCCGGATGCGCAGCGGCGCCGTGTCCAGCGATGTGCCCTCGGGCCTGACGTGAAACTGGTCCTTCCCGGGATTGAAGTCGTTGGTGAACCCCTTGAGGATCTGCCCATCGACGAATCGCGCAACCACCTTGTTCATTGTTACCCCTTCTGCTGTTGGCGCGGACGAAAGAATACCCAGGTGTCGAACGCGTCGGCCACCCGCGCATGGCCAATCAGCTGATAGCCGAAGTGTTCGTAGAGCCGCACGTTCTGCTCGTCTTCCGTGCTCAGCGTGACCCCGCATGACGATGGATCCGCAGCGGCCAGTTCGTGCACCGCGTCCATGAGGACGCGCGCCACCCCCCTGCCGGCATGCGAGCGGCACACACCGATCATGTTGAGATGGTGGTGGGGACGATCGACGGTGAACGGGCGCGTGGCGGCACCGTGGGCCTCGTAGCGTGTCCGCGCCGCCGGGCCGATCTCGCCCCACGTCGCCTCGCGACGCGCGTCGAGGGCGGCGGGGCTCGGGCGCTCGCCGGGCAGTGTCATGATGGCAACCCCCACCACCTGCCCCTCGTCCTCGGCGGCCAGCATGGGCTCGTTGCGCAACGAACGCGCCGCCGCGAAGAAGCCGACCAGTGTTCTCAGGTGCCGGTCGTAGTGCGGCGTGTCACCCAGCACGTAGCGCATGACGGGATAGTCGTGGAAGGCATCGCACAGCACATCCACCACCGTTTCGGTGTCGTCGGGCTCGAGTTGGATTACGTTCATCGCTCACCCCGGACCACGATGGGCGACTGCGGCTTCAGAAGAGAATCCGGTACTTGGTCACCAGGTACACAATGAGAAACACGCACGCCAGGATCCCGAAGAAGGCGAAGGTTCCAATGCGACGCACCCGCTGGTTGGCGGTGCGCTGCAGCGCGATGGCCTCCTCGCGGATGGCATGCGCGTGCTCCGCCTCCGAGCGCAGGAACCGGAGCGTCTCCACGATCTCCTTCTGCTCCGTGCGCAGTTCCTCGATTACCTGGCGCAGGTCGTCGCTCATGACCCCACTCTAGAACGCATACCGGACGCGAGACAAGAGAAAGACGTCGATTGAGAAGGGACGGTTACCGCGCCGGGAGGGCGGTTTCTCCGCGGGGCTCCAGCAGGCCGCGCGCCACCAGCTCGCCGCTGATGGTCGACGCCACCAGGGCACTCATACGCGCCGTGTAGTGGACCTTGTCGACGTAGAGCGGTTCCGCCAGCGATTCCTGCATGTCCGCGCACCACAGGAAGTTTCCGGCCGCAGCGGCATCGTCGGTGCGGTCCGCCATGTAGCGGTAGCCGTAGCGCGCAAAGAAGTTGGAGCCGAAGTCGCTGGTGGCAAACAGATGATGGTGCAGGTCGTACTTGTAGAGCGGAATGGGCTGCCACACGAACACGGCGTGGGTGCCGTACTCGCGCACCACCGCCTCGGTGAGCTTCTTGTTGGCGAGATAGCGCTCGATCACGCCGGCAATGATTTCGGGGTCGTGGTACTTGCCGTCGTCGAAGGCGGCGGTGGGTTCGGTGTTGCGCGGGTCGGAGCGGCGCCGGTGGGACGCGGCGGACACCACCACGCGCCGGCTGTAGTGCGCGAGCCGCGTCATGGGCAGGCTCTCGATCCAGCCCCAGCGGTCGAGCGCATCGGGTTTGGAATCGAACACCGCCTCCAGCCGCTTTGTCTCCGCGGGTCCGAACGGAAAGGCGAACTCGTTGAGCCCGTCGATGAACAGCGCCAGGTCGGGAACGTGCCCCGCCAGCAGCAGCTCTTCCAGCAGCACACGCTCCTGCTCCAGCACGTAGCTGCTGCGGCCGAAGTTGTACACGCACACCGGCGCGGATGTGGCGCCGCGCAGATACGCCTGCAGGTACGACGCCACGGTCTGGTCGTCGGGGACGCCGTAACCAAACGTGGTGGAGCCGCCGAACAGGAAGATATTGTAATTGTCCGGGTCGGGCGGCCAAGGGCCCTGGTCCTTTGAGACGCGGAACCCGTCCTCGCTCACGTTCACGAAGCGGCCGTGGAAAGGGCGCTCCTTGAACTGGGTGAAGGGTTCGTAGGCGTAGGGGCGCGACCAGGTCTCGTGGATGAGCTGGCTGATGGCCTCGGCGTCCATGCCCGGGTAGACCGTGCGCAGCGAGCTGCTCTCGTGGATGCGCGTTATCTCCTGGGCGGCACGGCGCTCGGTCCGCGCGTCCTTGACGCGGAACAACACGTAGAGCGCGACGTTGGCGACAACGAGGAAGACGAGAACATTCAGCAGCAGCAGCGCGGCGTTCTTGTACCAGCGCACGAGCCTGGACTGGCGATCCAAAGACAACCCTCCGTTGGAAGCCTCTTTGGATACAGGACCTATAGGGTAGCGCGAACGGGAGGCGGGGTCAATTGGACGCACGCACCGCCCGGCGGCGCAACCACCACCACGCCGTCACCACGGCGCCCAGCGGGGTGAGCATCAACGGGCCGGAGGTGGCGAGGAAGAAGATGATGGGCACGTACTGCACGTTGTCGGACTTCCAGGGGGGCGGCTCGATGATGATGCTGATGATGCTGAACACCACGAACCAGACCATGCATGCCACCGGCAGGAAGGCGAGGACATGGTAGAGCAGCGATCGCAGGGTCACGCTGTCGGGCAGGCGCAGGAAACTGTGGGCGAAGCGCCGGACGAGCGCGGCAACGAGAACGGCGGCGGCGGCCACGATGGCGGGCCCGAGCGCGAGTTCCAGAATGTGGTGGAGGGGATGTCCTTCGGGCGCAAAGCGCTCCACGATCCAATCGGCGAAGCCAAGCGGGAACGGAATCACGGCCCACACAACGGCGAGCGCGAACAGAATGCGAAGCCAGCGGGTCGGCATCAAGGAGAAGGCTAACGCCGTTGGCAGCGGGCCGTCCAGCCCCGGGATTGCGCGGACAAACAGCGCTTGTGAAAAAAGTGCGTACTCCCACAGTGGGAGTCGATGTAAAGATCGGCCCCAGCGTATCGCCGGTCGCTCACCGGCTCCACCTCCCTCTTTCTTCCCGTACGGAGTAGTCCGTGATCATGAGGTACGTTCCCTGGGGAAGTTCGAGTCCCTGGGGGAGGGTTCCATCCACGAAATGGATCTGGTAGCCGAGGCTATCGGCAGGAGTGCGATCGTCGGACAAATCGGCGAGATCAAGGGTGATTGTGCCAAGTCTTCAAATGAGCCCATGAAGTAGAACGTGGCGCCAAACCCGAAGGTCGGACGTGGCCGGCTGGGGCGCTCGCCCGAGAGATACCCGATCTCCGTGGCCATGATGGTCTTCGCGAAGTACGTGGACTCCACACCGTAGTTCACCCCCATCTCCACACCCGACTCGATGTAGATGAGGCTCTCTTGCTGGAGCGTCGCCACGGACTGCACGTCCTTAAGCTGGATTGTCCGGGGATACTCGTGCCTGTCGTAGCCGGGATAGAGCGCACGGTCGAGAATCATGGTGGAATCACTGCACCACACGCCGATTGCCTCGAACTTCTCGTCCTGCACGGTTTGAACGCGAACGGTCTTGTTGCCAATCTTGCGGTAGTCGGCGGGATCGACCGTCGTTGGAACGCTCGCGCAGCCGGTTGCAAGGACGGCAGCGACCGTCGCGGGAAGGAGCACCGCGAGCTGTGCCGGGTATCGTGTGGCGCGGGCTGTCATGAAGTCCCAGTGCGGCCGGCAGGAGGATAGCACCAACGCACGAACGCTTGTGAAAACAGTGCGTACTCCCACAGCGGGAGTCAATATAAAGACGACCCGACCCGAAGGGCTAGTTCAGGTTCAGCCCCGTCGCCCGGGACCCGAGCTTGTTCTTGTAGACCGCCTCGCGTTTGATGATCTCATCGCGCGCGATGGTCTTGGGGAGAATCTGCAGTACGGAATAGCGAAAGCGCTCGGGGTAATCGTAATCGCGCCCGATCAGCTCCTTGAGCAGCACATTGCCACCATGCCCGGTCCTGGCGTACTCCCGCCACCGGCCCCAGATCCCGTTCTCGCCCGAGGCACTCCCCACGTAGAGGTCGCCCGTCGTCTCCGCGAGAATCAGGTAGATACCCCCCACGGCGGACAGGCGCGCACGCCATTCGCGGTGCGCCTCCTCATGCGCGAAGAGGTCCTTGAGTTGCGCGTAGGTGAGGCTGAACTCAAGGTAGTCCTCGAATGGCGGCAGCTTGCGCCCGGGTGCGAGGATCTCAAGGACGCGTTTTGGCTGGGCGAGCCTTTGGACCCATGCGCGCGTCGACTTCCCCCAGTCGATGATCAGACGATCGCGAAACTCATCGAAGCGCGGATCGCGTTCGAGATCATAATAGTGGTTCGCGATCTTCCGCCACTCCGCGGACCATGGGCAGCCTGGGAGCACCTCGCCCTCGGCGGCTGGATGGACGCCGTGAACGCGATACACGCCATGAAACGACGCACGTGATCCGGATAGGCCGCAGAAAGAGACGATCTGGCGGCACTTGTGAAACACCGGGCGCGTTTGATACCGCTGGTAGAGATCGAGCCACCCGTGACGCAGGAGGTCGTCGACCGGGTACTGGTCGTGCTGGTGGCGAACGAGCCGCCCGGGGACGGAAGGATCGAAGCCACGGAGCTTGAGGACTTCCAGCAGGCTGAGGCCGGTTGCGAGAGAGCGGCCATCCGTCTCACCGGCAACAATTTCCGAGAGGAGTTCGGTCGTCATGCCTCGTGGGCAGCAAGGCACGTGCCCACGCGCCCTGTGGTACAATCCCCAGGCCGCCACCCTCTGGAGGATCAACGATGCTTCGCCCCAGTCGTCCCCTTCTCGCCGTGCTTGTTCTTGGTATATCCACGCCGGCTTTCGCCACCACACTTCATGTCCCGGGCCAGTACCCGACCATCGCGGCCGGCCTCGCCGCCGCAGTCGCCGGCGACACAGTCGAGGTCGCATGCGGAACGTACTATGAAAGGGGGCTCGTATTGCCAGCAGGTGTTGTGCTTCGGAGTGAAACTGGCACTCACGATTGCGTGACGATTATCGGGCAGCCCGGAATACCTGAATGTGAGGGAATAATTACCTGCTCGGGTGACAGCAGTACCGTAATCGAAGGTCTACATCTCAATGATGGCTTCACTGATCAGAGTGGGGGTGGGCTCCACATCACCGGTTCTCCGTTGATTATCCGTTCCAAGATATCCGGCTGCTACGCAGTTGAGAACGGCGGCGGCGTCTTCATCGAAGGCAGTTCCAACCCACGCTTTGTAGACTGTGAGATTCGCAACAATAGCGCTCCAGGGGCCGGCGGTGTCATGGGCGGAGCAGCTATCTTCGAACACTGCGTCTTCGAGTGGAATTACGCCCATGACGGTGACGGTGGGGCCGTATTTGGATCAGGCACATTCGATGAGTGCCTTTTTTCATTCAACATTGCTTACTTCAGCGGGGGTGCCATTGGCGGCGGGGTAATTTCACTGACAGATTGTGTATTTGATCGTAACGAGGCTGGTGGCGCTAACGGGCCTGCGCAAGGCGGGGCGCTATTCGCAACAACTCTGACCGCAACGAAATGCACATTTTCCGGAAATTTTGCACCACAGAGGCCCCTGTATCCGCCTCAGGGTGCAACCATTTGGGCGTCATCTGGCTCGATCAGCAATTGTACGATCGCAGGTAATCCGTGCGGCACAATGGTGGAATGTGGAACGGTGGTAGAAGGCGGGCCGGGACTATTGATCGAGTGCACCAACATCTGGGATCCAGTCGAGGACGCCTGGGCCGGTGGCATCGCGCCGCAACTCGGGCAGAACGGCAATATTTCTGTTGATCCGCTTTTTTGCGATGCACCTGGCGGGGACTTCCGGCTTTCCTCCCTTTCTCCCTGCCTGGACGCCCCGTGTGGCAACATGGGTGCCTTTGGGCTTGGGTGCTACGACGACAAGCCCGGCATCATCGGCGTCAACGACGTCGGGAACGATCAGGGGCGACAGGTGCGCCTGACCTGGTACCGGTCCAACGAGGACTCGATCGGCGGCGCAGTGAACGGCTACGCCATCTATCGCCGGCAGGACGCTTACGCCGCCTCGCCCGCGGCCATCCCGTCCAGCGGACGCGAGCTTGCTGCCCTCCCAGGCTGGGACTACGTCACCACCATCCCCAATCGCTGGGACAACGTCTACCAGGCCGTCGTCCCCACGCTGTGCGACTCCACCATCACCGCCGGCGAATGCTGGTCCGCGTTCTTCGTGTCGGCCCTCACGCCCACCGGGTACTACGACTCCCCGGTGGACAGCGGCTACTCCAAGGACAACCTCGCGCCGCCCACGCCGACGAGCTTCGCGGTGAGCTACAACACGGGCTCCGGGAACCGCCTGGTGTGGGATGCGGTTGCGGCGAACGACTGGGCGGGGTTTCGGGTGTACCGCGGATCAACACCGGGCTTCACGCCGTCACCAGTAACGCTGGTGCAAACGACCACGCAGACCACGTGGGACGATCCTTCATACGACGGAGGCGATGTCCAGTATCGGGTGACGTCCTTCGACATCGCGGGCAACGAGAGCGAGCCCACCAGTTCCACGACCGTTACGGTCGTGGGAAATACGCCACAGCCACTCAAACTCGAACTGGGTCCGAATGTCCCCAATCCGTTCAACCCATCAACGACAATCCCATTCACGATTCCCTCTGCGGGCCGGGTGACGATCACGATATACAACGTCTCAGGCGCGCGCGTGCGCACGCTGGTAAATGCGGAGTATCAACCGGGGACTCACTCGGCGGTGTGGGACGGCAGAAACGACGCTGGAGCAACGGTGGGATCGGGTGTATACCTCGCGCGCCTGGCGCACGCAGGCGCGGTTCAATCGCGGAAGATGGTCGTCACCAAGTAGGCCGAATGTCGCGAAACCGACAACGCAGTCTCACAGTGAGACTGAATATGAAGATCGCGCGCTGGCGTCCAGCCCCCTACAGCTCCCACTTGCCTTTTTCCGTGAAGCCCTTCGCGATTTCTTCGCGGAGGTGGATCGAGTCGATGGGGGTGTACTTGGTCAGGCGCCGCGATGCGGCCAGCATGGTGCGCAGTTCGTCGCCCTCGGCGCACGCCGCAAGGAGTTCGCGCGCCCACAGGTCCAGGCGGCCCATGGCCTCGTTGACGTACAGGCGCGTCATGGCGATGTGCGGCTTGCACGCGTCTTCGCCGCTCGCCGCCACCAGCTTCATCGTGCGCAGGTAGGAACTCTCCATGCCGTACGTCTCGATGAAGATGTCCGCGATGTCGCCCAGCACCTGCTGTTCCTGCTCCACCTTGGCACCGAACTTCTGCGCCGCCACGCCCAGCGCGAGCAGCGAGAGCTTCTTGGCGTTGTCGATGAGGCCCTTCTCCACCGACAGGAGCGTTGCCTCTTCATCGTCACCCAGCGACGGCATCCCTTCCAGCAGCTCTTCGGAGAGCTTCTTCGCCGCCGCCAGGAGCGGCAGCTCGCCCTTCACCGAGCGCTTCAGCAGGTTGCCGGTGAGCAGCATGCGGTTGATCTCGTTGGTGCCCTCGTAGATGCGCGCCACGCGCGAGTCGCGGTAGTGGCGCTCGGCCGGGTAATCCGCAATGAACCCGTAACCGCCGAAGATCTGCACCGTCTCGTCCACCACGTAGTCCAGCATCTCGCTGCCTTTGATCTTCATGATGGAGCACTCGGCCACGTACTCCTCGATGCCCGCCATGCTCTTCTGCGCATAGTCGGGGTCGTCCTTGGGCACGTTGGCGAGAATGCCGTCCATGAGGCCGGCGGTGCGGTACGACATGCTCTCCACCGCGTACATGCGGCTGGCCATGTTGGCAATCTTGGCCTGGATCATGCCGAAACTCGATATGGGCTTGCCGAACTGGTGGCGCTCGTTGGCGTACTTGATGGCGTCGTCAAAGGCGATCTTCGCCGCACCCACGCAACCCACACCCAGCTTGAAGCGCCCCACGTTCAAGATGTTGAACGCAATCTTGTGGCCTTTGCCGATCTCGCCCAGCAGGTTCTCCACCGGCACCTTGACGTTCTCCATGAACACCTGCACGGTGCTGGAGCCCTTGATACCCATCTTCTTCTCTTCCAGGCCGGTCTTGAGCCCCTCGTAGCCGCGCTCCAGGATGAACGCGGAGAACTTGTCGCCGTCCACCTTGGCGAACACGATGAACACGTCGGCAAAACCGCCGTTGGTAATGAACACCTTGTCGCCGTTCAAGACGTAGTGCTTGCCGTCCTTGGAGAGGTCGGCGCGCGTGCGCGCGGCCAGCGCATCCGAGCCGCTGCCCGGCTCGGTGAGCGCGTAGCAGCTCATGAGGTCGGCGGTGGCGATGGGTGCCAGGTACTTCTGCTTCTGCGCGTCGGTGCCGAACAGAATGAGCGGCAGGGTGCCGATGCCGGCGTGTCCGCCGTAGGTGGTGGCAAAGGCGCCGCCGCGCGAAATAGCCTCGATGACGGCCATGCTGGTGGCCTTGTCCAGCCCCAGGCCGCCGTAGGCCTCGGGGATATCGATCATGAGCAGACCGAGTTCGCCCGCCTTTTTCAAGAGCGCCACCATGGCACCCTCTTCCTTGGCCTCGGTCTTCTCGATGTTAGGGAGCACCTCGTTGTTGACGAAGTCGTCCGCGGTCTTCACGAACATCTTCTGTTCGTCGCTGAAGTCCTCGGGGGTGAAAATGTCCGCCGGGTTGGTCCCCTCGACGAGAAAGCTCCCACCCTTGCGAATGCTTGTGCTGTCTGTCTTCATGATCGATATCCCCTTTGCCAATTCCGCTATATCCTGCCCGTCAGGTATAGGACGCAGTTGGCGGCCAGTTGGTACAGCTTCTGATCGTCCGCTAACGGGTAGTCGTTGATACCGATGATCCGTTTGTTGGGATTGATGGCCACACCCTCGATGCCGCCGCTGAACATGCACAGCGATGTCGCCCCTGCCTGCAGCGTCGGGTATGAGAGAGTGGTCAGCGTGGACCGCACATAGTTGGGAACGTCGACGCCCACAAAAATCGGGTGAAGCGGGAACGTCAGCGAGCTCTGGTCGATGGCGCGCGCGGTCGCGTCGAGGGAACTGGCGGTGGTCACGTACGGCATGTACGCGGGATCAATCATCCTGCCGCCGGTGAAGCCCCAGCTGGTGGTCATGCAGGTCTGCAGGAGCACCAGCTTACCCCCCTGGTCGACATAGTCGGCCAGGCGGTCGCCAAACGCATCCCGGTCGACGGGCGCGTTGTTGTGATAGACAATCGATGCGCTGAAGCTCTTCAGCACCGACATCGGCGGAATCGAGTCGATGACATTGATGTAATTGATCGACGAACCGGGCGGCAGCGCCGATGCAATGCGAACCGACTTGGCCACGATTCCGGCATCGGCCCCCAGCACCAGCACCTTGACTGGCTGCGGGACGCCGGCCGGTCCGGCCGGGCCCACGGCGCCATCGTCTCCACTGCACGAGGCCATCACGGCCACCATCATCATCAGAAGCAATATTGAGATCCGCTTCATTCGTTCTCCTTCGGGGTCAAGGGTCTACGCTTTCTGGAATACACCTGCGGCGCCCATGCCGCCGCCGATGCACATCGTCACGATGCCGTATTCCACACCACGGCGACCCATTTCGTAAAGAAGAGATGTGGTGAGTTTGGCGCCGGTGCATCCCAGCGGGTGTCCCAGGGCGATGGCGCCCCCGTTGACGTTGAGCTTCCCGTCGGGGATGCCCAGGTTCCGCGCCACGTAGACCCCCTGCGAAGCGAATGCCTCGTTCAGTTCGATGAGCCCGATGTCGTCCAGCGCGAGGTCGGCCAGCGCCAGCGCCTTCGGCACGGCAAGCGTGGGGCCGATGCCCATCAACTCGGGCTCGACCCCGGCGGTGGCATACGCCACCAGCTTCCCCAGCGCCGATGCGTTGAGATCCGCCATGACCTCCTCGGACACCACCACCACCGCGCTCGCGCCGTCGCTCATCTGCGAGGAGTTGCCCGCGGTCACGCTGCCGCCCATGCGAAACGCCGGCTTCAACGAGGCCAGCGCCTCCGCCGACGTGTCGGCGCGCACGCCTTCGTCGGCGTCGAACACGATTTCGCGGCTCTCCAGCTTGTTCTTTGCGTTGATGCTCTTCTGCACCACGGTAACCGGAACGATCTCGTCCTTGAAGTGGCCTTCCTTGATGGCCGCCGCCGCGCGCTGGTGCGAACGCAGTGCAAACGCATCCTGATCGGCGCGCGAAACCTCGTACTTCTCCGCGACGTTCTCGGCCGTGTTGCCCATGCTGACGTACGCACCCGGCATGTCACCGATGAGCGCGGGATCCGGCGAGGGCTTGTTGCCGCCCATGGGGATCATGCTCATGCTCTCAACGCCGCCCGCCACGATGATCTCCGCCTCGCCCAGGCGGATGCGCGCGGTGGCCTGCGCGATGGCCTCGAGTCCCGACGCGCAGAAGCGGTTGACCGTGACACCGGTGGTGGTGATGGGCAGCCCGGCGCGCAAGAGCGCCAGCCGCGCCACATTCAGGCCCTGCTCGCCCTCGGGCATGGCGCAACCCAGCACCACGTCCTCGACCCGCGCCGGGTCCAGCCCCTTCACGCGCGCCACGGCCTCCTTGATGACCAGGGCCGCGAGTTCATCCGGGCGCGTGTTGCGCAACGCGCCCTTGAAGGCCTTGCCCACGGGCGTGCGCACGGCGGAGATAATGTATGCGTCTCTCATGTCTACCTCAGTTGATATAGCCCAGAGACCGCAGCAACTCCAGTGCCTCGCGGTCGCTGCTCTCGAACATGAAGTGTTCCTTGTTCTCACCCATCTTCTCGTACGACTTGACCAGCACACCCATCATCTGGCGCTGCAGGTTCGCCTGCGTCTCCGCCAGATTGTTCTCCTCGGCGGGATCCTTTGCCAGATTGTACAGCTCCACGCTGTGGCTCTCGTTCCAGATGAGCTTGTGCGCCGGCGCGCGCAGACAGCGCATGCGGTAGTCGATGGACTCCCAGTCGTAACCGGGGTGCTTCGACTGCAGCAGCTTGATGCCCATCAGGGGGCGTTCGTTGCCGGCGATGACGAACTCCAGCGGCTCGCGCTTCTCGTTGGCGAGACTCGCCGTCCGGGCATGGAACGACGGTGCAGCCTCGGACACCCCGCACAGGTCCACGATGGTGGGCGCCACGTCCACCAGGCTCACCAGCATGTCAGAACGCGCTCCCGGCGCGAACACGCGCGGGTAGCGGATCACGAGCGGCACGTGCAGCGCGGGGTCGTACATGGTGCTGATGTGGTCCAGCTTGCCGTGCTCGCCCAGGTGCTCGCCGTGATCAGACACCACGATAACGATGGTGTCGTCCAGTACGCCGGCGCGCTGCAGCGCGTCGATCACGCGCCCCACCAGCGCGTCCGCCCACGCCACCTCACCGTCGTACAGGTCACTGAGAATAGCGAAGTCGGTCTCGTCCAGCGGCGTCTCGCCCACCAGGTGGCTCCACCCGGAGGTGATCTGTGCCAGCTCTTCCACGCGCTTCATGTCGTAGCCCTTGCGCAGGAACTCGCCCACGTACGGCGCCGCGGGCCGGTACGGCATGTGGGTGCCGTTGAGGTTGGCGAAGAGAAAGAAGGGGCGGTCGCCCTGCGCCGCCGATGCGATCCACGGCTCCAGCCGCCCCACCGTCATGTCCTCCATGGAAACCGCGTGCTGGGAACGATCCTGGTTCTCCGTGCGCCACATCTCGAGGTACTCCTGAAAGCCCTGCGCGAATCCGCGCTCGCCCGACACCCAGCTGTTGCAGACGAATCCCGCCGTGCGGTAGCCGGCCCCGCCCAGCACCTCCGCCACCGTGAGCGCGTCGTCGGGCAGGTGCAGCGTCTCCGACGTCGCCCCCACCTGCACCGGGTGCAGGCCGGTGAGCAACGAGGCGTGCGACGGCAGCGTCCAGAAGCAGGTGGCGTAGGCGTGCGTAAACAGCACCCCCTGCTGCGCCAGCGCGTCGATGCGAGGCGAGGTGTTGCGCGCGTAGCCCATGCACGAGAGCCGGTCGCCACGCAGTGTGTCGAGCACGATGAGCACCACGTTGGGCTTGTGTGCCCGTCCGCAACCACCCAGCGCCACGCAGGCCGCGACGAGTATCAGCAGGAATCGCCTCAATTGCGCAGCGGCTTCCCTTCCTTGAGCATGAACTGCATGCGCTCCAGCGTTTTCTTTGTGCCGCACAGCTTCAGAAACACCTCGCGCTCCAGTTGCAGCAGGTACGACTCGCTGACCTTGGTCCCCGCCGGCACCTCGCCGCCGCAGATGATGCGCGCGAGCTGGGTGCCGATGTGCTCGTCGTACTCGGAGATGTAGCGGCCTTCGCGCATGTTGTAGAGCGACGCCTTCATGGCCGCAATGCCGCCCTCGCCCGCCACCGGGATCTCGCGCACCGGGTCCGGCGGCTGGTAGCCGCGGCGCGCCAGCGCGAGCGCGGTGACCTTGGCCGCGTGCAGCAGGCGATCCGGGTTCATGCAGACCGAATCCCCGCCGTGCAGAATCTTCAAGCCGAAGGCCTCCTCGGCGCTGGTCGACACCTTCGCCAGCCCGATGGCCTCGAACGCCGCGCGCGCCGCCGGGAACACGTCGATGCCTTCCACGTTGGGAAGCGCGTCCACGTTACGCATCACCAGTTCCTTGCAGCCGCCACCCGCGGGAATCAACCCCACGCCCACCTCCACCAGTCCGATGTACGTCTCGGCACTCGCCACCGCGTGCTGCGCACCCAGCACCACCTCGCAACCGCCGCCCAGCGTCATTCCGAACGGTGCAGCCACCACCGGCTTGCGGCAGTACTTGAGCGCCATCGTCGCCTTCTGGAACTGGCGCACCGAGAGATCGATCTCCTCCCAGTTGCCCTCGCGCGCCTCCAGCAGGATCAGCATGAGGTTGGCACCCACCGAGAAGTTGCTGCCGTGGTTGCCGATCACCAGCGCCTCGAAGTTCGCCTCGGTTTCCTTCACACCCGCCATGATCATTGAGATGATGTCGGTGCCGATGGCGTTCATCTTGGAATGGAACTCCAGGCACAGCGCGCCGTCGCCAATGTCCACCAGGCTCGCGCCCGCGTTCTTCTTGACCACCTTGCCCTGCGCCTTCAGAGCCGCAAGGTCGATGAAGCCGGGAATTTCCTCCAGCTCGCGGTACTTGCCGGCGGAGAACTGCAGCGTGTGGGCCGCGTCCTCGCGCTGGTAGAACGACCTGGACGGGCTCTTGAGCACCTCGTCCACCACCGGCGGAATGGTCATGCCCTCGGCGCGCATGCGCGTCACCGTGGCCTCCACCCCCACCGCATCCCACAGTTCGAACGGCCCCATGTCCCAGCCAAAGCCCCAGCGCATGGCGCGGTCGATGGAGGCCACGTCGTCAGAAACCTCACCCAGCCGTGCCGCGCTGTACAGGAACGTCTCCGCGAGGAGCTTCCACACAAACGCACCCGCGCGATCCCTGGCTGCCATGAGAACGCGCACGCGCTCGCCGAGATTCTCGATGGGCTTGGCGAGTTCGAGAGAGCCGAATTTGGCCGACTGCCGCGCGCGGTAGTCCATGGTGGCGGGATCCAGGGTGAGGATCTGCGAGCCGCCCTCGCCCTTGACCTTCTTGTAGAAACCCTGCCCCGTCTTGTCGCCCAGCATCTTGCCCGCCAGCATCTTCTGCATCAGATCGGGCGCCTTGAAGTAGTCGCGCTTTTCATCGCTGGTGGCGCGGTCGTACACCGTGGTGGAGGCGTGTACCAGCGTGTCCAGCCCCACCAGGTCCGCGGTGCGCAGGGTAGCGCTCTTGGGGCG
>JAOUHG010000039.1 GCA_029865265.1 Candidatus Krumholzibacteriia bacterium
AGGCGGTGAGCAGCGCGCGATCACGAAAGCGATAGTCCAGCGTGGACTCGAGCAGCGCGAGCTGCGCCTGATCCACCGGCAGTCCGGGGCGTCGGGAGGCGGCGAATCGCGAAATCAGCCTACGGAACACGCCGCCCACCGACCCGTCGCTAGCCGTCGCTGAATCGACGTATGATGAGGGATACGTTGTGCCCGCCGAAACCGAATGAATTCGACAGCGCGCTGTCGATGCGCTGGCGGCGCGCGGCGTTGGGAACGTAGTCGAGGTCGCACGCGGGGTCGGGCGTTTCCTGGTTGATGGTGGGAGGGACGATGCCGTCGCGGATGGCGAGGGCGCACAGGATGATCTCAACCGCCGCGGCCGCACCCAGCTGGTGACCCACCATGGACTTGGTGGAGCTGACCATCAAGCGGCGCGCGTGATCGCCAAAGACCTGCTTGATGGCCGCGGTTTCACTGGCGTCGTTGAGCTCGGTACTGGTGCCATGCGCGTTGACATAGTCCACGGCCGAGGGCTCCATGCCGGCCACATCCAGCGCCATGCGCATGGCGCGCACCGCACCCTCACCGTTGGGCGCTGGCGAGGTCATGTGGAAGGCATCCCCGGTGAGCCCGATGCCAACGATCTCCGCGAGGATGGTTGCACCGCGCCGTCGCGCGTGCTCCAGCTCCTCCACCATCAGGATGCCGGCGCCTTCCCCCATCACGAAACCATCCCGCTGCGCGTCGAAGGGGCGCGAAGCGCCCTGGGGGTCGTCGTTGCGACGCGACATGGCCCGCGCCGAGCAGAACCCGGCGAACGACATGGGGGTGATGGCCGCCTCCGATCCGCCGGTGACCACACCGTCGGCCAGCCCGGAACGGATGAGCATGAAGGCATCCGCAATGGCGTTGCCGCCCGAGGCACAGGCGGAAACGGTGGTGTAGTTGGGTCCGCGCAGGTTGAGCGCCATCGACACATAACCCGAGGTCATGTCCGAGATCATCATGGGGATGAAGAACGGGCTCACCTTGCCCGGACCGCGCGCAAGCATGATGGCGTGCTGCTGCTCGAAGGTGTTGATACCACCGATGCCGGAGCCGATCACCACGCCGATGCGGTCGCGGTCGAGCCGGTCGAAGTCGATCCCGGCAACCGCCTCGCGCATGGCCGCCGCGGCCAGGTGCACCACGCGGTCCGTGCGCCGGGAGTCCTTGGCATCGATGTACTCCGCGGGCTCGAAGTGCCGCACCTCCGCCGCTATCCGGGTGGGATAGGCCGACGCATCGAAGCGCTCGATGGCGGCGACTCCGCTGCGTCCGGTGGTTACGGCGGTCCACGTGTCCGCGGTGGTGTTACCACACCCGGTCACGAGGCCGACCCCGGTGATCACGACTCTCCTGGATCGTTGCTCGTTCATTTCACAAAAGCACGACCGGACCACCGTCTGCCCGCGGAGCGGGCGCCAGGGGCGGCGGGTGGTCCGCCCGCGATCGTTGGATCAACCGGCCTTGGACGTGATGTAGTCGATGGCGTTCTGGACCGTCTTGATCTTCTCGGCCTCCTCGTCGGGGATGTCGAGACCGAACTCGTCCTCGAGCGCCATGACCAGCTCAACCGTGTCCAGCGAATCCGCCTTCAGATCCTCCGCAAAGCGGGCGTCATTGGTAATCTGATCCGCGTTCACGGAAAGCTTCTCTTCGATGATCTTCTTAACTTTCGCTTCGATATCCGACATGTGCGTCGTTCACCTCCTGCACGGCGCTCATCGCGCCGTGATCATGCCACCGTCGCAGTTGATGACCTGGCCCGTCACATAGTTCGCCAGGTCCGAAACCAGGAACATCACCACGTCGGCTACGTCTCCCGCTTCGCCCAGGCGACCCAGCGGGATCAGCTGCCGCATCTGCGCCTGCACTTCCTCGGTCAGCGCGTCCGTCATTGCCGTAC
Source organism: Candidatus Krumholzibacteriia bacterium (assembly GCA_029865265.1). Classification (NCBI taxonomy): domain Bacteria; phylum Candidatus Krumholzibacteriota; class Candidatus Krumholzibacteriia; species Candidatus Krumholzibacteriia bacterium. The sequence goes on from JAOUHG010000039.1 coordinate 1,931, forward strand.
GAATAAAGCCGGGTGCCACCGCGTTCACACGCACGCCGCGGGCGGCAAACTCCCGCGCGAGCGACTTGGTCAGGCCGATCAAGCCGGCCTTGCTGGCGGCATAGTTGGCCTGACCCGCGTTGCCCGACTGCCCCACCACCGACGCGATGTTCACGATGCTGCCCGCGCGCTGCTTGAGCATCACCGGGGCCATGACCTTCGTGAAATTGAACGCGCCGGTCAGATTCACCGCAAGCACCTGCGACCAGTCCTCCGGTGTCATGCGTACGAAGAGGCGGTCGCGGGTGATCCCCGCGTTGTTGACCAGCACGTCGACCCGGCCGAGATCGGCCAGGATCCGCGCCCCGGCCGCTTCCGCGGCCTCAAACGACGACACGTCGCAGGCATACCCGCGCGCGGTCGCTCCCCCCGCGCCGATCTCCGCGGCCGCGCCCACCACCGCGTCCTCCACCAGGTCCACCAGCGCCACCGCCGCACCCGCACCGGCCAGGCGGCCGGCGATCACGTGGCCGATGCCCCGGGCCGCGCCGGTCACCACCGCGACTTTTCCGGTCAGATTCAGGTCGGCCTCCACGGTTTCGGCTCATCCTCCGGCGAACGGCAGTCGGGACGTAACCTTATAGCAGACCGCGGAAGCCGCCGGAAAGAAAAACTTACGCGCCGGCAGGGATGGTCTCCACGCTGGAGAGCGACACCACCCCGCATCCGTTGACGATCCGCTTCATCAATCCGGCCAGCACCGCGCCCGGCCCCACCTCATAGATGGTCGCGGGACCACGCTCGGCGAACACGCGCATGCTGCGGGTCCACTGCACGGGGGACGACAGCTGTCGCGACAGCAGGTCCTGCACCGCGTCCGAATCCGTGACCACGTCACCGGTCACGTTGGCCACCCACGGCACGCGCAATTCGCCCGCGGGAAACGTCGCCAGGAAGTCGCGGAACTCGGACACCGCCGGTTCCATGAGCGGGGAATGAAACGCGCCGCTCACCGGGAGCTTGAGCGCCCGCTTGGCACCGCGCTCCTTGCACAGCGCGCAGGCGCGATCGACCGCGTCCACGTCGCCGGAGATGGCGTACTGCCCCGGCGAATTGTAGTTGGCGACGACCACCGTCCCGCCCGCGTCGCGCACGCATGCCTCCACCCCCGGTTCGTCCATACCGATAATAGCGGCCATGGTTCCGGGGCGCTTGACGCCCGCGTCGTACATGAGTTCGCCACGGCGGCGCACGACTTTCAGCGCGTCCGTGGGACGAAAGACACCGGCCGCCACCAGCGCGGAGAACTCTCCCAGGCTGTGCCCCGCCACCATGCCGGGATGAACGCCGCGCGTCTCCAGCACGCGCAGTATCACCATACTGTGCAGGAGGATGGCGGGCTGCGCGTTCTTGGTCCGCGTCAATTCCTCCATGTCGCCGGAAAAGGAGAGTCCGGTGATGTCAAAGCCGAGCGCCTCGTTGGCCTCGCGGTACACGTCCCGCGCCTCGGCGAAGGTGTCGTAGTAGTCCTTGCCCATTCCGACGAACTGGGATCCCTGTCCCGGAAACAGCATGCCCACCTGCATGTCGTTCTTCCCTCCCGTTCGTTCAGGCAATCGCGTGACGCAGCAGAATCGATCCCCAGGTGAACCCGCCACCGAAGCCGGTGAAGACCACCAGGTCCCCCGGCTTGAGGCGTCCCTCACGCACGACTTCATCGTAGGCGATGGGAATGGTGGCCGACGACGTGTTGCCCAGGCGATCGAGGTTGACGACCACCTTCTCGGCCGGCACCTCCATGCGCTCCACCACGGCGTCGATGATGCGTATGTTGGCCTGGTGCGGAATGACCAGCGCCAGGTCTTCGATGGTCTTGCCGGCGTCGTCCATCACGATGCGTGCGGCGTCCGTCATGGCACGCACGGCCCACTTGAAAACGCCGTCACCCTTCATTTTGATGTACTGCTGGCGCTCCATCATCGCGTCGGGGTTGAACGGCATGCGCGAGCCACCACCGGGGATGCACAGGAGCTCCGCCAGCGACCCGTCGCTCTTCATGTAGGTGGCAAGCAAACCCTCTCCCATCGGGCACGGTTCCATGACCACCGCGCCCGCGCCGTCACCGAAGAGCACGCAGGTGGAACGGTCCGTCCAGTCCACGAACTTGCTCAGTACCTCCGCACCCACCACCAGCACCCGGTCCATCTGTCCCGACGCGATCATCCCGTGGGCCAGGTTCACCCCGTAGATGAATCCGCTGCACGCCGCACTCACGTCCATGGCGGCCGCGTTCACCGCGCCCAGGCGGTCCTGGATGAGGACGGCGGTGGCCGGAAACTGCATGTCTCCGCTGATGGTGCCCACCAGTACGCCGTCCAGATCCGCGGCCTTCACGCCCGCCATTTCCAGCGCGCGCTCCGCCGCGGCCAGGGCCAGGTCCGAGCACGCCTGCCCGGGCGCCGCGATGCGGCGCGTGGCAATCCCCGTGCGCGTGGTGATCCACTCGTCCGAGGTCTCCACCATCTTCTCGAGATCGAAGTTGGTGAGGACGCGGTCGGGGACGTAGTGCCCGGTACCGATGATACGCGACGATCTAAGAGACACTGGCCACACGCTCCGACTGAGAAGCAAAGCGCTCCTCGATGTGACGGTTGACGTCCGCGTTGACCGAACGGGCCGCGGCCAGCAGGGCGTTTTTGATGGCACGGCGCGAACTCTTGCCGTGCGAGATGATCACGACCCCCTTCACTCCCAGCAGCGGGGCCCCGCCGTACTCGGCGTAGTCGAGCCGGGAGCGCACCGACGAAAACGCAGGCTTCATCAGCAGCGCGCCGGCCTTGGCCAGCAACCCGCGCCGAATCTCGTCGCGCACCAGGTGCGACAGGAACGAGTAGATGCTTTCGGAGAACTTGAGGATCACGTTGCCGACGAATCCGTCACATACCACCACGTCGGCGGCGCCGTCGAACACGTCGCGCCCCTCCACGTTGCCCACGAAGTTGATGCGCGGATCCGCCTCCAGCAATGCGTACGAGTCGCGCACCAGTTCGTTTCCCTTGCTGCGCTCCTCGCCGATGTTGAGCAGTCCCACGCGAGGGTTCTTCACCCCGACGCTCATCTCGGAGTACACCGAGCCCATCACCGCAAACTGGAGCAGATTCTTGGGCGTGCATTCGTGGTTGGCGCCGACGTCCAGCACCACGGCGCCCTTGCGCTTGTTGGGCCACAGGGTGGAAATGGCGGGGCGGGAAACCCCGTGCAGACGGCCGATGGTGAGAAGCGCACTGGCCACCACCGCACCGGTGTTGCCCGCGCTCACCATGGCATCCGCGCGGCCCTCGCGAATCAGGCGCAGGGCGACGCTGATGGATGCATCCTTCTTCTTGCGGATCGCGTTGGCGGGCGACTCGTGCATGTCGATGCTCTCGGACGCATGCACGATCTCCACCAGCGAGGCGTCCAGCCCCCCCACCAGCGGTCGGAGCTGCTCTTCCCGGCCGACGAGGATGAGGCGAATCTCCCCGGGGCGCGCGAGCGCGGCGTCGATCGCGCCGGCAACGACGACCCTGGGGCCCTTGTCGCCACCCATCGCGTCAACCGCGACGCGCACGCTGTTACAGCTCCTCTTCGATCCGAACGACTTCGCGCCCGGCGTAGAACCCGCAGTTGGGGCACACGCTGTGCGGCGTCTTGGGCTGGTTGCAGTGGCTGCAACGCGTCAGGCCGGGTGCGGAGAGTTTCCAGTGGGTTCTCCGCTTCCGCTTGCGCGTCTTGGATAGTCTTCTCTTGGGCAGGGCCATTTTTTCTCCTTCAACAACCGGAAGACACCATCCGGCCGGACGATGTCAGTCCAACTTCACGTCGCGCAGGGCATCCCAGCGCGAATCTCCCTTGTCCTTGCAGGTACAGGAACCCGCGTTCAGATTGGTGCCGCACCCCGGACACAACCCCTTGCAGTCGTCGCGGCATGCCACGACCATGGGTACGCTCACCACCACCGCTTCATGGACCAGCGGTTCCAGCGGCACCTCGTACTCGTGGGAAGCGAGGATGATCATGTCATCACCCCCACCACCTTCGGCCACCCCGCGACGCACAATGACGTCGAAGACGCCGCTCACCCGGCTCGTCACCGGCTCCAGGCACCGATGACAAACCGTCCCGACGTCCGCGTCCACCGAGCCATGCAGATAAAAGGTACCCTGCGACTGGCGGTAGTCCACCGTGACATGGCAAGGCACAATCAGTTCTCCGGCAACCGGATCGTCGACGCGGGTGACCACGTCTCCTTCGATATCGCCACGGAGGTGCACCAACTCGCGCAGGTCGATGATCATCCTGCTCCCGCCTGAACGGTAGTCTCTCTCGGGAAGGGCGGTTTGATACGAGTGCCGACGACTCTATGCCCCGGAAAAGGCAATTTCAAGCTCTTTTTCCGCCGACGCGGGCGAATCCGAAGCGTGTACCGCGTTATTTTGCAAGCTCTTACCGTACATGGCGCGGATGGTCCCGGGGCGGGCGTCGGCCGGGTTGGTGGCCCCGATGAGATCGCGGATGCGGCTAACCGCTTCCTCCGCCTCCACTTCCATGGCAAGCACGGGCCCGCTGGTGATGTAACCGACCAGATCGGCAAAGAACGGGCGCTCACGGTGCATGTCGTAGAAGCGCTCGGCGCGCTCGCGGCTGAAACGCGTCATCAGCATGCGGTTTATGCGGAAGCGGTTGCGCTCCACCACCGCCACAATATCGCCGATACGCCCTTCCGCCACCGTGTCCGGTTTGATCATGAGCAAGGTCTTCATTGCTGTCTGTCTCCTTAGTGAGTATCGAGGGTGCGCTTCTCGCGGGTTCAGGCGCCGCGCTTCAGTGCCGGCACCGCCGCCTTCACCAGCCCGGTGATCTGCGACGGAACCCGCGCCACCGGCACACCGGCCGCGCCGAGCGCCGCGACCTTCTCGGCCGCGGTACCCGATCCGCCGGTCACGATGGCACCCGCATGTCCCATGCGCTTTCCCGGAGGCGCGGTCTGCCCGGCGATGAACGACACCACCGGTTTCTTCATGTTCGCCTTGATGAACGCAGCGGCCTCCTCCTCGTCGGAACCACCGATCTCGCCGATCATCACCACCGCCTCAGTCTTCGGATCCGCTTCGAACATGCGCAGGGTGTCGATGAAGTTGGTGCCAATCACCGGGTCGCCCCCGATGCCGATGCAGGTAGACTGGCCGATGCCCTCGCGGGTCAGCTGGAACACCACCTCGTAGGTGAGCGTTCCACTGCGCGACACAACTCCCACCGAGCCCGGGAGTACGATGTTGGTGGGCAGAATCCCCACCCGCACCTTCTCCGCCGGAGCAATCAGGCCGGGGCAGTTGGGACCCACCAGGCGCACGCCGCGCTCCTTCAGAAACGGCATCACCCGCAGCATGTCGCGCACCGGCACGCCCTCGCTGATGCACACCACCAGCTTCACCCCGGCGTCGGCCGCTTCGCAGATGGCGTCCGCGGCAAAGGGCGCGCGCACGTAGATCACCGAGGTGTTGGCGTCGGTGGCGGCAACGGCTTCGTGCACGGAATCGAAAACCGGAACGGTGTCCTCGAACTTGCTTCCACCCTTGCCCGGGGTCACCCCGGCCACCAGGTTGGTGCCGTACGCCTTCATCTGCGACGCGTGGAACGAACCGTCCCGGCCGGTGATTCCCTGCACCACCAGGCGCGTATTCTTGTCGATCAGGATGCTCACGTTGTTTCCTCCTTGCGTCGCGTCACGCCGCGAGCGCGATGGCCTTCTTGACGGCCTCGTCCATGGTTTCAGCGGTGTGCAGCGACGGGACCTTGCGCAGTATCTCGCGCGCCTCGGCTTCGTTGGTGCCGGTCAGGCGCACCACGACCGGAAGGTCGAGTTTCATTTTGTCAAACGCGGTAACCAGACCGCGCGCCACGTCGTCGCAGCGGGTGATGCCGCCGAAGATGTTAAACAGGATCGAACGCACGCTCTTGTCCGCCAGAATGATGGACAGCGCCGTTACCACCTTCTCGGGACGCGAACTGCCGCCGATGTCGAGGAAGTTGGCCGGTTGCCCGCCGAATTCCTTCACCAGGTCCATGGTGGCCATGGCCAGGCCGGCGCCGTTGACGATGCAGCCCACGTTGCCGGAAAGGCGCACGAACGAGAGCCCCTCGGCGCGCGCACGTGCCTCGCCCTCGTCCTCGGCTTCGGCGTCGCGCATGGCCTCGATGTCCGTGTGGCGGTAGAGCGCGTTGTCATCGAAATTCATCTTGGCGTCGATGGCCAGCACGCGGCGGTCTTTCGTGACCACCAGCGGGTTGATCTCGGCCAGGCTGGCATCGCTCTCGTCGTAGACACGGTAGAGTTTCTCGATGATGTCCGCCGCGGGACGCGTGAGGTCGGCGTCGACCACCAGCGCCGCGGCCAGGCGCCGGGCCGCAAACGGGTGCAGCCCGTACAGCGGGTCCACCGTCACGCGCTGGATGGCCTCCGGCTTCTCGCGCGCGGTGACCTCGATCTCCACCCCGCCCTCCGCGGACGCCATGATCAGCGGGCGGTGTGTGCGGCGATCCATGATGACGCCGACGTAGATCTCGCGATCGATGTCCACCGCCTCGGTGACCAGCACCTTCTGAACCGTCTCCCCCTTGATGTCCATGCCCAGGATCTTCTCCGCCTTCTCACGCGCCTCGGCCGGCGTCGCCGCCAGTTTCACCCCACCCGCCTTGCCGCGCCCGCCGACCAGCACCTGCGCCTTCACGACAACGGGCTTGCCGATGGCGGCCGCCGCCTTTTCCGCCTCCGCGGGCGTGCGCGCCACGGTTCCGGGTGGAACCGGAATGCCTGCGCGCGCGAACAGTTCCTTGGCCTGATACTCGTGGATCTTCATGTTGGCTCCTTATGAACGTGTATTCGGGGTCAGGCGTCTCCCGCGCTGCGCGGGTGCCGCGCCACGAAGTCATCGATGATGCTCGCGAGCGTCGGCGTTCCGATTTCCTCCAGTGAGTACGTCACGCGCAGGCACGGCTTCTCGATCTTCACCAGGCGGGTGAGGTCGATGGGCGTGCCAATGAGAACGACGTCACAGGGAATCGCGTTGATGGTCTTCTCCAGGTCGGCGATCTGTTCGTCGCCGTATCCCATGGCGGGCAGCAGCGGCCCGATGTGCGGGTACTTCTCGAAGGTCTCCTTGATCTCGCCCACCACCCACGGTCGCGGGTCGACGATCTCCGCAGCACCATTCGCCTGCGCCGCCACCACCGCCGCCCCCAGGCGCATCTCTCCGTGCGTCACCGTGGGGCCGTCTTCGACGCACAGCACGCGCTTGCCGCGCATGATTCCCGCGTCGCCCACCACCTTCACCGGCGACTTCGCCTTCACGATGGTTGCGGCGGCATTGAGTGCGCGCACGTTGGCCAGCACCTGCTCCACCGCCTTCGGATCCGCCGAGTCCATCTTGTTCATGACCACCACGTCGGCCCGGTGCACGTTGATCTCGCCCGGGTAGTACTTGATCTCGTGTCCGGGTCGGTGCGGGTCCGCCACCGTCACCCACAGCGACGGGCGGTAGAAGGGTACGTCGTTGTTGCCACCGTCCCACAGCACCACGTCCGCCTCCTTCTCGGCCTCCTTGAGGATGGAGGCGTAGTCGACACCGGCGTACACGATACTGCCCGCCGCCACGTGGTGCTCGTACTCCTCGCGCTCCTCGATAGTGCAGTTTTGCGTCTCCATGTCTTCATAGGAACCGAAGCGCTGCACGGCCTGCGCGGCGAGATCGCCGTACGGCATCGGGTGCCGCACCACCACCACGCGGTAGCCGCGCTCGCGCATGAGCTCGGCGATCTTGCGCGTGGTCTGGCTCTTGCCACTGCCGGTGCGCACGGCGCTCACCGCTATCACCGGCTTCACGCTGGGCAGCATGGTCCGCCGCGGCGCCAGCAGAACGAAGTCCGCCCCGTACGCATTCACCAGCGCGGAACGGCGCATCACGTAGTCGTAAGGAACGTCGCTGTATGAGAAGACGGCCGCGTCCAGTTCTTCGCGCTGCAGGAGTTCGCGCAGTTCCGTCTCCGGGATGATGGGAATTCCGCCCGGATAGTCCGCACCGGCAAGCTCGGGCGGGTATGCCCGGCCGTCGATGTGTGGAATCTGGGTCGCGGTGAACGCCACCACCTCGATGTCGGGGTGATTGCGGTAGAGGACGTTGAAGTTGTGGAAGTCGCGCCCGGCGGCGCCCAGGATGACGATGCGTGTTCGTGCCATGGTGTTTATTTCGCGGACGAGCCGCGCTCCTTCATTTTGGAAACGACTGCGGACGTTGAGTACCCGGGTTTCATCGCGAAGCGCACCACGCGCCCACCGCCGCCGACCACCAGATCCTCACCCACGATTGCGCCCGCGCCGTACTCGGCGCCTTTCACCAGTACCTGCGGCCTCACCATCTCGATGGTTTCGCGGGGCGTGTCCTCCTCGAACACCGTCACCGCGTCCACCCAGCGCAGCGCGAGCAGCAGCTCTGCGCGCTCGGCGGCCGGATAGATGGGGCGCCCCGGCCCCTTGAGACGCGTCACCGACGCGTCGCCGTTGATCGCCACCAGCAGGACGTCGCCCTCGGCGGCGGACGCCTCGAGCAGCGCCAGGTGGCCGGGGTGCAGCAGGTCGAAGCACCCGTTGGTGAAGACCACCTGCCGGCCGGCGTCGCGCCACGCGCGCGCCACCTGCTCCAGGCGCTCGCGCGGAATCACCGAGCGCGCAGCCACATCGCCCCCCGCCGCGCTCATCGGAACGCCGCCACCAGTTCCGCGGCGCTGAGGGTGGACGTGCCCACCTCCTTGATCACCTCGCCGGCGGCCTGGTTGGACATGACCACCGCGTCGAGCATGTCGACGCCGGTGGCAAGACCCGCAGCCAGCACGCCGATCACCGTGTCCCCCGCGCCGGTCACGTCGAACACCTGCTTGGCCACGGTGGGAATGTGCACCTGCTGTGACTCTCTATAATAGAGGCTCATGCCGTCCTCGCCGCGCGTGACCAGGAGCGCATCCAGGCCCATCCGCTTCAGCACGTCGAAGGCGAGTGCCGCGGGGTCGTTGCCGCGGCGGTAGTCGATGCCGGCGGCGGCGTGCGCCTCGCGCGCGTTGGGTGTGATGAGGGTGACGCCCCGGTACCAGGCGAAGTGTGGAATGTGCGGGTCCACCAGGACGGGTTTGCCGCGATCCCGCCACGCGGCGATCGCGCCCGCGAGGCGATCCTGCACCACGACCCCCTTGCCGTAGTCGGACACCACCAGCGCATCCGCCGTGTCGGCGAGGCGCGCCACGTTGTCGTACACCGCATCCGCCACCGCACCCGCCAGCGGTTCGTCGGTCTCGAAGTCGGCGCGCAGCACCTGCTGGCTGCGCGCAATGATGCGCACCTTCTCGGTGGTGGTGCGTCCGCGCGCCTCCACCAATGCCGCGGTACCGATCTCGCGGCGGCCGAGCATGCGCGCGAGTTCGCGCCCCTCGCGATCGGCGCCGCGCACCGAAATCAACTCGGTGGAGAGTCCCAGCGCGCGCAGGTTGGCGGCCACGTTCGCCGCCCCGCCGAGTCGCTTGCTGCGGCGCGTCACGTGCACCACCGGCACCGGTGCTTCCGGGGAGATCCGCTCCGCGTCGCCCCAGAAGTAGCGATCCAACATCACGTCGCCCAGCACGGCAACGGTGGCGCGCGAAAACCGGCCCACGTATTCAAGAACCCGCTCCGCGGGCAGCGTGGGACGCATTCCAGGCGTCAGACTCAAGTCGAAAACTCCTCAAAAAAAAGCCCCAGACCGCAGGGTAACGGGGCGGGAGGTTGGGTGTGCGGCGCAAATGACCGAGCGCCGTCACGCTACCATAGGCCTCCGGGGGTGTCAAGACGAGGGGGCGGGCAGCTTGCCGGCACCGGCGTGGCGTGTTAGATTGGGCGCGGCCACAGCGGGAGCCCCCGCCGGGGCGACCCCAATTAAGGAGCACCCATGAACCCCGAGCAGCGCACCGTCAACATCGAGATCGGCGACAAGGAGTGGGAGGGCGTCTACTCCAACTTCGTCATCATCACCCACTCCCCGTCGGAATTCGTCCTGGACTTCGCCCGCATGCTGCCCGGTGCCCAGAAGGCGAAGGTCTTCTCCCGCATCGTGATGACGCCCCAGCACGCCAAGGCGCTCATGGGCACGCTGGAGAGCAACCTCAAGCGGTTCGAATCCGAGCACGGCGAAATCAAGTTGATCCCCGGGGACCCCACCCGCGGTCCGATTGGCTTCCAGCCCAACTCGCCATCGAAACAACCTTAAGCTAATCGCGTAACTATTTGTCATTCAGGCAGGTGCGGATTGTCCTGCGCGGCCTTTGTCTTCCAGCGCCGGTGCGGCCAGAAGTACTCCTCCGGATAGGCACGGATGTGGGCGGCGAGCGCGTCGGCGTGGCCCTGCGTGAGGTAGTGGACCGCTTCCTCCTCGGGCACGCCAGGCGGCGGGTACAGGGGCGGGTTGATGTAGGCGCGGTGCCGGCTCCCCTCGCGGTGGATGAACCCGGTCACGAGGGGGCATTGCCGCCGGACGGCGAAAAGCGCGGGTCCGCGCACTGTGGAAGCCGGGCGCCCGAGAAAGTCCACCATGATCCCCTGCGAGCGGGCGTCCTGGTCTGCAAGCATGGCGACGATGCGATTGTCACCCAGCGTCTGCAGCACCTTTTTCAACGCCATCGTGCGCCGGATGATCCCGCTGCCCAGCTTGCCGCGCAGTTCGTTCATGACCTCGTCCACCCGCTCGTTGCTCTGCTGCCCGACGAGGTAATCCACCGGAAACCCGTTCGCGGCCATGACCGCGCCCAGGAGTTCCCAGCTGCCGTGGTGCCCGGTGACGAACACGGCCCCGCGTCCGTGCTCCCGCACGTCGCGCAAGTGCTCCATTCCGTCCAGCGAAACCAGATCCCGCACGTTTTCGCGTGTCAACCTGGCGAAGGCGGCAAACTCGAACATCGCGCGTCCCAGATTGCGGTAGGCCGCGCGGCCAATTCGAACCGCCTCGGCACGCGTCACACCGAGCGCGCGTTCGATGTTGTCCACCGTTACACCGCGCCGCACCCGGAACACGTCGAATGCCAGGGCACCCGCACCGGCGCCGATGTGCTGCAAGACCGGAATCGGCAACGTCCCGGCGGCCGCCATGGAAGCCTTGACCGCCCCGTACTCGAGAGAATGTCTGATTGATCGTACCGACACCGGTGCCGCGCCTCACCGCGGCGTGCGCACGAAACGGCCCCCGCCGTCCCGGACCACGTATCCATCGATCTCCAGGCGCGAGAGTATCTCCTGCACGCGCTGCGCGTCGAGCCCCACTGCCGCCGCCACCTCGTCCACGCCGGCGCCCGCCGACAGCGCGGCCAGCACGCGCGCGTGGTCCGCGTCCGCATCCACGCGCTCCCGCTCCTGCCCGCGCCCCGGGGACCACGCCCCCGCAACCGCACCCAGCGCGGTCACATTGTTGAGCACGTCCACAGCGTCTTCCACCAGGAACGCGCCCTCGCGCAGCAGCCGGTTGGGGCCCGCGCTGCGGAAGTCACCCGGGAACCCAGGCACGGCACCCACTTCGCGCCCCTGGTCCAGCGCCCAGCGGGCGGTGATCAGCGCGCCGCTGCGCGGGCCGCCTTCCACCACCACCACCGCCTCGGACAAACCACTGATGATGCGATTGCGCCGCGGGAAGACGTGCGGGGTGGCCTGGGTGCCGCAGAGTTGCTCCGACACCACACACCCGCAATCCGCGATGGTCTCCAGCAGGGCGGCGTTCTCGCGCGGATACGCCACGTCCACGCCCGTGCCCAGCACGGCGACGGTGCCACCGCCTCCCGCCAGCGCCCCGCGGTGTGCCGCGGTGTCGATGCCGCGCGCCAGGCCACTGGCGACGCCGATACCGGACGCGGTCACGGCCTGCGCCAGGCGGCGCGCGAACGCGGTGCCCGCTGCGCTTGGCGCGCGTGTCCCCACCACCGCCAGCATGGGCGCGGCCAGTGCCTCGACCCTGCCCCGCGCGAAGAGCAGCGGCGGCGCGAACGGCAGCATTTTCAGGCGCGGCGGGTAGGACGCATCCCACAGCGTGACCGCCGTGGCGCAGGCCCGCGCAGCCAGCTCGAGTTGCGCGTCGACGCGCGCCCAGTCGGTCGGCCCCACCCGCTTGCCCAGCAGGCCCGAAAGCGCGGGCCCGTTGGCGCGCAGGTCGGCCAAGACTTCAGCGGGATCGAGCGCTGCCAGCTGCGCCCAGTCGCCCGCGGTGATATCCGGCGTACACAGAACCGCGAGTGCGGTTCGCATGGTCTCCATCCACCCCACCTCCCGTCTTCCTCTGCCCTACCCCTCCAACCGTTTTCCGATTTCGCGCAGCAGCACGTCCATTCCCTCGCCCGAAACCGCGGAGATGGGGATGGTGCACTCGTGCAGCCGCAGCAGCGCCGGGTCCACGCCCTTCGTGCCGCCGGGAATTGCGTCGCACTTCGTCAGTGCCAGAATGCTGCGGCGCTCCAGCAGCACGGGGTCGTGGTGCATGAGCTCGCTGCGCAGCATCTGGTAGGCGGCCGCGGGGTCCGGGTGCAGCACGTCCACCATGTACAGCAGCACGCGACAGCGTTCCACGTGGCGCAGGAACGCCTTGCCCATCCCGCGCCCGTGGTGCGCGCCCTCGATGAGACCCGGAATGTCGACCATCACGAACGCCTTGTGCTCGTCCCAGCGCACGATCCCCAGCACCGGCGTGGTGGTGGTGAACGGATAGTCGGCGATCTTGGGGTGCGCGGCACTGACCGTGCTGATCAGCGTGGACTTGCCCGCGTTGGGCTCACCCACCAGACCGACGTCGGCGATGAGCTTCAGCGTGATCTCGAGTTTGCGTGCCTCGCCGTCGCCGCCGTAGGTGAACTGGCGCGGGGTGCGGTTGCGTGCGCTCTTGTAGCGCTCGTTGCCGAGGCCGGGTTTGCCGCCCTTCGCCACCACCAGCGAGTCGCCGTCGGCCAGCAGTTCGCCCATGGTGTCGCCGCTGTCGGCATTGCGCACCACCGTGCCCGGCGGCACCACGATGACGGCGTCGTCGCCCTGGCGCCCGGTCTGGCTCTTGCCCTTGCCGTGCTCGCCGCGTCCCGCCTTGTAGAGACGGTGGTAGTGCAAATCGATAAGTGTGGAGACGGCACGCGACGCGCGCAGGATCACGTCGCCGCCGCGGCCGCCGTCACCGCCGTTGGGCCCGCCCTGGGGCGCGCCCTTCTCGTGCCGGAACGAAACGCAGCCGTCGCCGCCGTCGCCGGCCTGGACTTCCACAATGACACGATCGATGAACACGCGCAGAAACCTTTCGCGGCGCGCGTACGCGCGCCGTCAACCTGCTGGGATATACGGGAGGACGAACCCTTCGGAGGAGCCGTGAGACTAACAGACCCGCGCCCACGCGGTCAACGGCGGCGCCTGCCCTTGCGGCGCTTGTTGAGCGCGGCCAGTACCGGTGGCGGTACCAGACGGGAGACGTCGCCGCCCAGCGAGAAGACCTCCCGCACCAGCGAGCTGTGCAGGTAGATGTACTGTTCGCTGGGCATGAGGAAGGCGGTCTCGAAGCGCTTGTCGAGTTTGCGGTTCATGAGCGCCAGCATGAGCTCATACTCGAAGTCGGACACAGCGCGCAGGCCGCGGATCACCACGTCCACCTTCTCGCGGCGGAACTCCTCGGCCAGCAGGCCGCGGAAACTGGTCACGCGAACGTTGTCGACCCCCTTGACGCACGCCTTCACCAGCCGGGTTCGCTCCGCCAGCGTGAAGAACGCCCCCTTGTCGCGCGATTCCGCCACCGCGACCACGATTTCGTCGAACAGGCGGCTGGCGCGGTGGATGAGGTCCACGTGCCCCAGGGTGACTGGATCGAATGTGCCGGGATAGAGTGCGCGACTCATGGGGGGCCTCCCTGGCGGCTACGCCGCGGATACGGGAACGAGGTACGTGAGGACGGTATCTCCGAAGCGGCGTTCACGGTCGACACGAAGGTGCCCGGCCGGCGCCAGCGGCAGCTTGACGCGATGCTCCACCACCAGGATCTCGAGGGCCGGCAGCGAGCGCGGGTCGAGCGTGGCGAGCAGGTCCGTGCTGGCGTCGGTGGTGTACGGCGGATCCGCGAACACGATGCCGGCATCGGCGATGGAGCCGTCCTGCACCACAGCCGCCACGCGCCCTTCGTGCACCGTGTAGCTGGCGGGGTCGGCCCCGCACGCCGCCAGGTTCTCGCGCAGCGCGCGCAGCGCCCCGCGCGCCACCTCCACGAAGTGGGCGTGTCTTGCGCCGCGGCTCAGCGCCTCGATGCCCACCGCCCCCGCTCCCGCGTACAGGTCGGCGAACACGCATCCCGCCACCGAACCGCCCAGCGACGAGAACAGCGACTCCTTGGTCCGGCGCATGGTGGGTCGAATGTCTCCGCCGGCGGGATAGCGGAGCTTTCGCCCCTTCCAGGTGCCGGCGGTGATGGTGGCGGCCGCGTGGCCATGGGAACTGGCGCGCATAGGTGTGCATTGTACCCGCCGCGAGCGGCGCTGTCCAAAACAAAGCCGCCGGCGTCACATTGACCGCCGGCGGCGTTGCAATCGGAATATGCGGCTGTGCCTACTGCGACGCGGTCGTCACCGGCCCGGTGGTAATGCTGAACCGCTGCACGGCTTCGCCGCCGGAGGAGTGCGAAACGCGCACGGTCACGTTGTGCACCACCACGTCGTTCTGGTCCTGCGGCAGTTCCCAGTCGATGCGGCCGTTCTCGTCGATGCGCATCCCCAGGGGTGCCTCGTCGAGGATGAAGTCCACTCTGCCGGTCGCGTGCCGGGTGGTGGTCACCTGATACACGTAGCGCCCATCCACGGTCGCCTGCGGCGGCGTGGAGGTGATGGCCAGCGCGTCGCTGCCCAGCACCAGCGGCGTGCACGCCAGCGGTGCAGAGGCCTCTTCGCCGTCGAACGCGGTGATCTGCGCATGAATGCGGTCGCCGCTGCGGTACCCGGAGACGTCCAGCGTCTCGCCGGTCGCACCGGGGATCTCCTCGCCGTTGCGGTACCAGGCATAACGGTAGGTGAGCGCTTCTCCGTCGGCGTCCATCGCCGTTACCTGCGCATAGGCCTCGGTGGTCCCCTCGCGTTGCAGCGTCAATCCGGAACTGATCTGCGGGCGCGCGCCCTGGATCACCACCGGTTGGGAACGTTGCCCCGGCATACCCGGCGCCGTCACCGCCACCGCCACGATCTCGTCACCCTTGCCGAAATGAGAGGGGTCCAGCGTCGCGCTGGTCACACCGTCGATCGGCGCGCCGTTCTTGTACCACGTGCACGACTCGACTTCCTGGACGCGACCGCGCGCGCCACCGACGCGCGCCGTCAACTCCGACTGGGCATGCGCGCGCGCCGGGGTGATGACAACCTCGCCCACCCTGGCGACCGCCGCGGTCCGTTCCGGGGCGCCCGCGCTCTTGAACAGGCGGGAAACACCGACGGCGGCGAGAACCGCCACCAGTGCGATAAGTATGGCTCTCCTGGACACCTGGCTCCTCCCGTTCTTTCAAGCACGAACCGCTCCCCCCGAAGGGGGAGCGTTCGTCCCTTGCCCGGCGGCGCGGCGCGCCGCCATTCCGTCAACCCGTCCGAGCCCGGGCGCTACTGCGCCCGGTTCGGATTCGCCTCGACGTCCGGCAGCGTCTCCTGCGAGAAGTCCTTCTTGCCGGGGCCGTCGCTGACCACGATGAGGCCGGCAATCAACTTGCCGTCGGACATGCGGCCACTGACGTTGAGGGACCGTCCGGACACGCTGGAACCCGGTTCGAGCATCCCGCGGCGGGTGTCATAGATCGTCACCTTTTTGGGAATGACGACCTGATGGCTGCCCACGAATATCGTGCCGCTCAACGAACCCGAATAGGTTCCCGACACGAAGGTACCGCGTTCGGACTTGCGGGCACGTTTCTGCTCGCCACTCTTGCCGGCGTCGGCCGGTGCGTGGGCCAGGGCAACCGTGGCAACGGCCGCGATGAGTGCAACTTTGAGTGTCTTCATAACTGTCCACCGCCTTCTTAGTACTGCTGCCGCCACGAGCGGACGATGAGCTGCCGCATCAACCCGTAGGTGTCCTCGGCCAGAATGCGGGTATCGCTGTTCTGAATGAGGACTTTCTCGTTGACGATATCGACCACCGGCTTGGTGACGATGCCGTCGCCGAGGTCGGTGTATCGGTTGTCCGTCGTATCGTTGCCGCTGTCGTCGTCGCCGTCGTAGCCGGCGCCGTTGCGGAACTGCACCGCGTACAGCCACGAGTTTCCGCCCGCGCTGCACGGCTCGCTGTTGGGAGCGTAGCAGGTGAAGTACACGATGCCGGCCACGATCGCGCTCGGTTCCGTGACCCGCTGCCCGGGCGCGAGATCCAGATCCAGGTACCATCCGTCGGCCGCCTCGACCTCGTTGATGGTCGAGGTCTGATCGACGAGATCACCCATGGTGACGGTCTGGCCGTCGTTGCGGTCGATGATGCAGTAGTACCGCCGGGCGCTGGTGTCCAGCATGTCGTCGCGGTGCACATAGCGGCCGGTGCCGAAGTAGATGTACACGTCACGGTCGTAGTCCACGGTCACGGTGGGCTCGGCCTGGATGGGCTCCCCGGACGTCTGGAACAGCAGCTGCTTGCTCGGCGTGCCGCTGGTCAGGTCGATGCGCCACAGGTTTCCCGCCAGGTCGGCGACGTACATCACGTCCTCGACTTCATCGAGGTTCAGGTCCACGGACGTGCAGCTCGTCGCCATGTTGAGGTCGGCGATACTGCTGAGCGCGATATCGCTCACGCTGCTGCCGTCTTCCATGCTGAAACCAACGAGCCTCGCCTCGCCGGCAGCATCCAGGCCGGAGCCGACGAAGGCCACATAATCGTTCGTGTTGGCCATGCGGACGATTTCCGGCTGCGCCCACGACGCACTCACCGAAGCAATGTTGTTCTCCCACATGAAGTCGGGATTGTTGGGATCCGTGATATCGAGGGCGAAGTATGCAGCGCCCCCCTGCTTCTCCCCACCCACCAGCACGGTGCGCCACGCGTTGTTCACGTACACGTCGGCGACGCGCGGGGTCAGGTTGACGGAGAAGTGATGACAGTAGTCCGGGTCCGCGATCTCACTGAGATTGCCCAACTGGTCGTTGGGAATGTAGGCCCACAGTTCCTCGCCGGTCGAGGCCAGGAAGGCATGAACCATGGCGTCGTTGGCGCCCACATAGATGACGCGCTCGCGGTTGGCGTTGGCCGCGTAGAACCCCGCGTAGTCATTGTACAGCGAGTACCCGCCCGGCGGCCCCACCGGCACCGGTGACGATTCCACGATATCCCCCAGGATCCACCCGTTCTCGCGCACGCGGTATCCGGCCACGTCTTCACCGCGCGTCCACGCGATGATTTCGGCCGCCTCCGCGTCCGAGGCCGCGCCCAGGGCCGCACGCAGGTTGCCGGCCTGGCCGGCGGAGAAGTCGCGGCGGGTTCCGCCGACGGAGGTAAAGATGGTGCGCGAACCCGGGCTGCGGTTCAGCAGCACGTCCCCCGCCTCCCACACCGGCAGGTCACCGGTGAGGTATGGCTGCTGGAACGCCTCGAGATAGCCCGTCCAGTCGGAGGGCAGGAACTTGGCGCGGTACAGGTAGTCCGCGGTACCGCCTTCGGTCGAGACGACCGCCACCGCCGCACCCGAGGAGATGCGGTTGACGATGTCGCGCAGCACGCGCGCGAGGCTGTTGGACAGCTCGGCGGCGTTGTTGGCGGTGAAGTACGAACCCTCGCCCGCCGCGGCGGCGTCGGCCAGCACCGGCGCATCGATGTTCATGCCGATGGTGTAGGTGTTGGCGTACTGCTTCCCATCGTCCGCGTCGCCCCACAGGTCGGCGTCCTTGAGCGCCGCCGCAACCTCGTCCAGTGCGTAGCCGTTGCCGTTCGTGTCGGTGTAGCCGGAATTGTCGTCCCGGGTGGGAAGACCGTCGGTGGCAATCACCACGAAGTTGCGCTGGCAGGCGTACTGGATGGCGTTGGCGTCGTAGGTGAAATAGTTCTTGATGGTGACCAGCGCCTCCGCCAGCGGCGTGTACCCGCTGCCGCGGATGGCGTTGACCTGGGTGGCGATGGTGGCCCGGTCGGTGCCCAAGTCGGACACCTTCAGGCCGCCGATTTCGCCGTTGAACTTGAACACGCCGAAGCGAATGCGCGAATCGGCCGCGGCGATGACGGCGTTGACCGCCGCCTTGGCCAGCTGGATGCGCGTGTACACCGGGATCTCCGCCCGCTCCGTCGCCGTCGCGTGGTAGAAGACCCAGTTCAGGTAGTTCCCCGTGTAGGAACCGGCCTCGCCCTGGTCGCTGGCGGCCAGCTTGGCCGTTGGCGTGGTGGGCGCGCTGTTGATGAAGCTGCGCGGGCTGTAGGTGCCGGTGGTGTTCACGTTGTAGTCGCGACTGCGGTTGAACGCCCCCGACCAGTTCCTCCCTGCATCGTAGTTGTCGTGCATGATGGCCTCGTTCATGCTGCCGGAGCTGTCGAACAGGAACACCACGTTCGCGTCGACCGATCCCTGCAGAACAAACAGAGGATAATCACAACTCTGCGCGAGCGCAGCCGGGGCTACCCCCGCCAGCACGCACGCGGCCATGATCCCGATGATGAGTCTCGTACGCATATTCAGCACCTGCCTTGGGCTAGTATTCATTGCCCGCGTCTCGGAGCAGGCGGTCGGCTTGAACTTCGAGCTCCGCCTCGCTCTCTTTTGAGCTTGCACCCTGTGCATCTACGGTGAATCTGTAGTCCTTGTATTCCGGTGGCCACCCGGGCCGGTAATCGCGCCCCGTGTAGGTGACGTCGTAGCGGTAGCGGTTGTCCTCCGACGTGGAGGTGGGCAACGAGTTGAAGCTGGCCTGATCGAGCACCACCGTGGATGGCGGCACCAGCACGTCGCTCGGCCCGGTGATGTTGCGGATCCAGTTGATCGCTTCCTCGCTGCCGGCGTCCGACGAATGCACCGCACGCGTGTGGGTGTACTCGTTGTAGGTCACGCGCTTCTCGGAGCTGGCGATCCCCGCGATGATCGCGCCGGTCACGGCGAGACCCAGCAGGAAGAACAGCGTCGTGACGAGCGCGCTTCCCCTCTCATTCTGGATGAGCTTCTTCATATCCTGCTCCTTTGTCACCGTGTCCACGCCTAGCCGTTGCGCAGGCCGACGCGGGTATCGGTGTCCACGTCGCCCCCGCCATTGGTGGTGGTGGTGATGTTGATACCGATGGAACGAATGCGGTTGATGTCCGCGCCCACGACCGGCGCAGCGATGGGCGTATTGGTGTCGTCAAAATAGGTGAAGGCGCACGCGGTCACGTTGTTGATGAGCGTCTGCGGCCCTGTGCCCGGGTCGCGCATCACCGCCTGCTGCAGCGGGTCGTAGTAGTAGAGCACCGTCTCCGACGGCTCTGCCGTGGAAATGACTGCATCCGCGTTGTAGTCCGCCTGCACGTGGACGCTGTCCCCGCTGGCCATCAGGAAGGGCACAATCGGGTTTCCGTCCACCACCGGGTCGCAGCCGGCAGTGCGCAGTTCCGTGATCATCAGGGATACGGCGGCGCGGACGTTCATCTGCTGGCCGGCGCGCAGCGTGGTGTTGCCATACAGGCGGTTGGTGGAGAAGAACACATTGTTGATGACGGCGAGCACGATGGCGAAGATCACGATCGTCATCATCAGTTCCACCAGGGTCACCCCGGTGTCACCCCCGGTGCGCTTTGTCATATTCAGGCTGGTGCGCATGGGTCGTCCTTTCACCGTGCGGACATCATGTTGATGATCTGAAGGCTCTGCGGCCGGCCGTGCTCGGTCCAGTTTACCGACAGCGTGATCCGGTCCAGGCGCGCGGGCACCGGTCCGGGCACCAGGGTGGTCACATCGCGGCGCCACGTGTAGACGTCCACCAGGCCGCTGTCCGTGGCCACGTTGCCGGAGCCCAAGCTCTTGGCCGACTCCATCTGCATCTGGGCCAGGGCGAGCGCCTCGGTGAAGCGCCCGGAGTCGGCCACATTCTGCTGCGCGCGGGTCTGGATGAACGCCAGCGGCAGCAGACCGACGGCGAGGATGGCCATCACGACCATCAGTTCGACGAGGCTGAAACCACGCTGTGCGGCGGTGGTGCGATCAGTAGTTGGCATGTTCCACACTCCCGCTGGGCAGAACCGACACCACAACGGAACTGGTGCTGCCGGCGACGGTGATGTCGGCCGCGTCCGCCAAGCCCCAGGCGTAGAAATTGGGGTTGTTGCTGGCCGCGAACGTGATTCCGTCCGGCGCGTTGGTGGTCCGCTCCACGGTGCCGTCGACGGTGTCGACGACCTGGTACTGGTCGTTCGCAAAGTTGATCTGCATGGTCCGCCGCTTGGCGATGGCCATCGAGCGCGCATAGTAGATATCGGTCATCAACTGATTCCGCGATCCCACCTGACGCTGCCTTTTGAGATACCCGGAGAAATTGGGCACCGTGATGGCGGTCAGGATGCCGATGATGGCCACCACCACCATGAGTTCGACGACGGTGAAGCCGGAATGGTCGATTCTGCGATATTTGAAGCGCATACAGTTCTCCTGCGACGAGGTGTGCAAGCGATATGCCAGCGGTCCCGCCCCCCTGCACCGCCATTCGGAGGCGTCCTGAACCCCTTTTCGAAGTCACGCGCGCGCCGGGCAATCCTTGCCGGTCGGGCGGGCCGGTGCAAATTGCGCATCCCGTGCCTGCCGCCGCGCGCCACCGGCCGCAAAACCTTCTCGGCGCAGCGGGTTGTGTCTGACCGGCTCGGCCAGGCCAGTTGGCGCCCGCCGGCCCGGTTTCGTTCCCTCGCCCGAAAACGCCAGGGGCGGCGGAGCCCATCGCTCCGCCGCCCCGGGGTGGTCGATCCGCTGGGCGGGTTTCACTCCACGAACTAGCCAACCACTTTCGGCGTGACGAAGATGATGAGCTCGCGCTTACCCTTCGTCTTGGACTTGCTGCGGAACAACGGCCCGATGAGCGGCACGTCCTTGAGCACCGGGACGCCCGTGGTCAGGCTGGTCTCGGTGTCGCTGATGAGTCCGCCGATGACCGCCGTCTCGCCATCCCGAACCACGACCCGCGTGTCGGCCTCCTGCAGCGTGATGATCACGCCACCCTGGACGGTCGCCTGCTGGGCGAGGTCGGACAGCTCCGGATGGAGGTCCATGGTGATGGTGCCGTCCGCATTCACGTGCGGGACGACTTCGAGAATGACACCGATCTTCTTGAGCTCGGTGATGGGGTTGCCGGCCTCGTCGGAGACGATCAGCGGAATCTCCTTACCCACCATGATACGGGCTTCCTTGTTGTCGGCCGTCGTGATCCGCGGGTTGGAGATGATGTTGGCCTTCTGATCCTTCTCCAGGGCCTGGATGATCAGGTTGAGGTCGCCCCACGACTGCACGGTACCGACGCGGACCTGCGAGAAGGGGTCCAGGACGGGGCTACCGGTGACGATGTCGCCGGCCGCGTTGGCGCCCTGCAGGTTCAACGCCTGCCACTGCACGCCGAGTTCCTGGGTCACCGTGGCGTCGACGTCGACCATCTTGGCGACGATCTCCACCTGGCGCAGCTTCTGGTCCATGGACTTGATCATCTCGACGATCTCATCCACGCGGGTGGGGACCTCGTTGACGATCACGGAGTTGGTTCCCTGCTCGGACTCGATGGTACCGCGCGGGGTTCCAACCTTGGACATGGCCATCTTGACTTCCTTGGCATTCAGGTAGTCCAGACGGACCACGCGGGCCACCAGGGACTGGTTCTCTTCCTTCTTGCGCTCGACGTTGACCGCAGTCAGTTCGTTGTTCTGCAGCTCGTCCATGGGCGCAACGCGGATGATGCCGTAGTCCTCGCGCCAGCCGTAGCCCTGGCTCTTCAGGATCGAATCGAGCGCTTCCTTCCAGGGCACGTTCTTGAGGTGAATGACAACCGGGCCCTCCACGTTCGGGGCGGCGATAATATTGACGCCCGAGAACTCGGAGATGGAGCGCAGCACCGTCTTGATGTCGGCGCCCTGCACGTCGATCGTCATCGGCTGGTTGGACAGCGCGGCGCCGTAGACAGGAGTGGCCATCTCGGCCGCCGCACGCGGCGTGCTCTGCGCCATGACGATTTCGTCGCTCGGCTGGACGGTCTGGTTGACCGGCTCCGGCCAATCGGACTCCGAGGTGGGCAGCTCACTCGCCGCGGCCGCCTCGTCGTTCCATTCGTTCCGGGCCGCCGTGTCGTCCGCCACGGCCATGGTGGCCGCAACCGCCTCCGGCTTCACCTGCGGGGTCTCCGCGGGCCTGGCCGGCGCCTCGACGGCCTTGGCAGCCGTCTCGGCGGGATTGGCGGCAGGCTTGGCAGCCGTCTCCACCGGCGTGGCCGGCGTGTCGGCGGGCTTCGCAGCCTCGACCGTCGTCTCGGCCGCCGCAACGGCGGGCTCCATCGCTTCCGCGGCTGCCTCGGGGGCGGCTTCCGGCGCCGGCGCGGTGGCGTCGACATCCGTGTCGCCGGCCATGGAGGCGCCCATCACCGGCGCGGTGCCGGTGAAGATCACCTCGATGGCGGTTCCCTTCCGCGTCACCTTGTAGCGGGTCCCATCGGCGAGCTCGAATACCACGCGCGTCACGAGATCCGGCTCCGACTGGAACTGGCTCGCGCGAACCGCGGTGATGAGCCGGCCGTCGGCGCGCAGGCTCTCGGTGGCGACGTCGTTCTTGACGCCGACCAGGTCGATCACCAGCCGCGAGGGATTGCTCATCGCGTATTCCTGATACTGCACGACCCCGCTGGGGTTGATCATGTAGGTCGACGCCGTCGGCGACTCCGCGAGCTCGATGCTATCGACGCTCGTGACATCACCAATGACGATCGACGCCAGCATGACCAGACCCGCAACCAGGCCCATAACAATCGTGACATGCTTTGCAGACAGTCTTTTCATCGTTCCCACTCCTTATTACCGTCCAACGAGGTGAAGTCTGACTGTCGTCGTCTGACCAAAGTTGGTGACGCGAGCCACCAGTTCTTCTTCGCCGATTGAGACCACAGTTCCGTTGTGTACGCGATCGCCGACGCGGAGAATGTAGCTGTAACCGCTTGCGTCCTCGAGGAGGGCAAATCGGTCCACTTCGCCGCGTACGACACCCACCAGATGCACCGCGCTCAAATTCACCAGATCCATCTTGTCGCTTCGGTTGAATGCGCCGTCCACGAGAGAACGGAATGGATCGCGGCGATTGAACGCATCGTAGTAATACAGGTTCTCGCGCAGCGTGACCTTGCCCGCCGGTGCCGTCACCGGGGCCGGGCTGGTGACCGCCGGGGCCGCCGCCGCCGTCGAGTCCGCCGGCGCCTGGGAGCGGGCAACCGAGGTCGCAAGCGCCGCGCACACCAGCGCGGCCACGAGACTAGTCGTTGCGCGCGTGCTGCTCATTGACGCTTTCATCACTGACACCTCCGGTCAACGTGTACGCGGTAAGAACGAACTGCGCTTCCACGGTGTTGTTGGAGCGGGCGACCATGTTCCGGGCCGGCTGCTCTGAGTCCTTCTTCTTGCTCGTGCTCGTCTTCTTGCGCTTGTTCGAGCTTTCCTTGGGCTGATCAAGCTTGAGATCGGTCACGTTCACGATACGCTCCATGTTGGCCAGGCGGCCCAGGAACGAGCCCACCTGGTGATAGGTGCCACGCACCGTCACCTGGATCGGGTGGGCGGTGTGGAACTCGGCCGCCACCGGCGGTTTGGGCTGGAAGAGCGCAAACTCGACCCCGGCACGGCTGCCGGCCGTGGTGACCGCGCGCAGCAGGTCGGGCATCTCCTTCTCCTCGGGGAGGAGTTCCTGAGCAGCCAGCCACTGGTCGTGCAGGCGCTCGTACTCCGCCTCGAGACGGGCGAGGTCGCCCACCACCCGGCGCGCTTTCTCCACCTCGGCGGCGAGGCGTTCGTGTTCCGCCTCCAGCGCGGCGATCTTCGCTTTGCGAACCGGATAGTTGAACGGCATCAGAGTCGTGCCGAAGTACACCCATCCGGCCGCGGCGAGAATGACCACGCCGAAGACGATCTTCTGAGTCTTTGGATCCTTGAGGTTCATGGTTGCCCTTCCCTCTGTCGTGACCCTGCGGTCGCGTCCCCGGTTAGTCCGCCAGCGTCGCGCTCAGCGCGAACTGAACCACGCGGACATCCTCGATGTTGCCTTCCTCCGCCTTAACGAGCGCCACCTGCTGGAAGCGTCCCGAAGACTCGAGCCTCGTCATCAGATCCGCGATGATGAAGTTCGAAAACGTGACACCCTGCATGGTGACCTTGGTACCGCCCGTCTCACCGACACCGGTGAGCCAGCAGTTGTCAGGCACGTTGACGCACAGATCGTTCATCATGCGCACGCGCGCGTAGCGGTCCTTGTCCAGCGAGGCGATGACCGCCAGGCGCTTGTTGACCTCCTCGCGCTCCTTCTGCAGCTTGCGGATCTTCGCCAGCTGCGGCGCGAGACGGGCCGACTCCTCGTTGAGGGCCTGGATCTTGGTGTCGTACTCCTTGATCTTCTGGGTCTGCAGGGTCCAGATGCCGGCCACGGCGCCGCCATAGACGATCAGACCCAGCGACACCCACAGGACGGCGCCGCCCGAAATGGTCGGGAGGCTGATCTTCCGCTTGGAAGAGCGTTCTTCGTGCGGAAGCAGATTGATGCGAATCATCTACTTCGCCTCCCTTCTCAGCGCCAGGCCAAGGGCGACGGTGAGCAGCGGGGCAACCTTCTCGGGGTTCTCGCCGTGCTCCTCGAACAGCCCCTCGGCGCGATCCATGCGGGCCACCGCGTCGTTGACCGTAAAGTCGATCTCGTGCTTCTCCGAAAGTATCTCGCGCAGGAAGGGCACACACGCCCCGCCGCCGGAAAGAACCGCGTGGTCGATGCGCTCGGCGTCACCCGCGGTCTTGAGGAAGGCGATGGAGCGCTCGATGCCCATGGAGATGTCGTTGGCCGCGTCCGCGATCACCTGCCGCAGCCGGTCCGGATCCTCGATGGCCGCGTTCCCGGACAGCATGTTCTCGGCCTCATCGAAGGTCACGCCCAGCTCGCGCTGCACGGCCTCCACGAAGACGTTGCTGCCCACACTCAGATCGCGGGTGAAGTACGGAATGTTGTTCTGGATGATGTTGATGTTGGTAACATCGGAACCGATGTTGACCAGGCCCACCACGCGGCCGGCGCCGCTGTCGCTGGTGGCCTCCACCGCGTTCTGGATGGCGAACGAATCCACGTCGATGACCACCGGATTCAGCCCCGCGTCACGCACGATACCGGCGTGCGCGTTGACCATTTCCTTCTTGGCGGCGACCAGCAGGATCTCCATCTGGTTGGCGCCCACGTCCTCGTTGAGGACCTGGAAGTCGAGACACACGTCGTCG
>JAOUHG010000040.1 GCA_029865265.1 Candidatus Krumholzibacteriia bacterium
ACCGCCATCAGCCAGGGACTTCTCACCCGTGTCGTCATCCCGGGTGTGGGCGAGCGCCGCACGGCCGTGATGGGCCTCGTGTGCGCGTTCTGTGCCTACGTGGTCTTCGCGTTCGCGTCGCGGGGGTGGATGATGTTCGCAGGTATGAGCGCGTGGCTGATGGCGGGGCTGGTGTATCCGTCCATGCAGGCCATCATGTCGCAGCAGGTGCCGGCCAACGCGCAGGGCGAGCTGCAGGGCGCGGTGGCCAGCCTGTACAGCCTGGCCGCGGTGATCGGTCCGCCACTGATGACGCAACTCTTCGGCCGCTTCTCCGCTGACGGTGCGCCCATCCACTTTCCAGGTGCGGCGTTCCTGTGCGCTGCTTCCCTGATGGCGGTGAGCGGCGTACTGCTGGTGCGCGCCATCCGGCGCGGAGCCGCCCGCGAACGGGTCCGCACGCCGGCGGCCACAACCGTGGAACCCGCGGTTCCCATGGAGACGAAACCCGTTTGAAGATGACATGGCAGGAAGTCGGTGACGCAGATCCCGTTAACCGTTCGAACAGGAGGGTCGCATGATATCCGCAGTGTCTCTCTGGCTTCCGATTCTGGTTTCCGCGGTGATCGTGTTCGTTGCGAGTTCGGTCATCCATATGCTGCTGCCGTTCCATCGTGGCGACATGCGGGGGCTTCCCAACGAAGCGGAGGCCCTGGAGTCGTTTCGCAAGGCGGGAATCCCGGCCGGCGACTACGTGTTTCCGTACGCCGGTTCAATGGAGGCGATGAAGGACCCGGACTACGTGGCGCGCTATGCCAAGGGCCCCGTCGGTTTCCTGACGCTGCTTCCGGGTGGTCCCATCACCATGACCGGCAGCCTTGTGATGTGGTTTGTCTACTCCGTCGTGGTCAGTCTCTTTGCGGGGTACGTGGCGGGTGCGGCACTGACGCCAGACACCCATTACCTGCAGGTGTTTCGTGTTGTCGGCGCCACCGCCTTCATGGGCTACTCGATGGCGCTGCTGCAGAATTCCATCTGGTACAAGCGCAACTGGGGCGCCACGTTCCGGTCGGTCATCGACGGATTCGTGTACGCGCTGCTCACCGCCGGCACCTTCGGCTGGCTGTGGCCGCGCTGATCGCCTGACCCGGTGGCCCCCGAGTGCCCCGGAGGGGCGCTCGGGGGCGTCGCCAGGCAATTTCGCAGCAAGTAGTTTGAAATCTATGCAAATCTAAGCGCTTGTATCGCACAACCTGCTGTAAAATAAGTTAGTTAGACCTCTTTGTGCTTCCATTCACATTGAATTCAGACTAAACTATCCTATGAATGTGAGGCGGACTTCGGGGCGCCTGCCAGGTCCCCCGCCGCCGCCAGACACCATGAATAACTTCTCTCGCACGCTGCAATCTCATCACTGCGCCCGCGCGCTTGCCATCGCGACAGCAGCCGTATTTGCTCTTGGCGGCCCGGTGCGCGCGCAGGATCCGGCGATCGATCTCGACCACGGCTGCATCGGCTGGGAGCCGGGTTCGCAGTTCGCCCATCCCCAGGGAATCTTCTTCGACACAGTTCGCGGCGAGTGTTACGTGGCGGACACCGGCAACCACCAGGTGGTTGTCTGCGACGAGAACGGAATTCCGCGTTACCGCTTCACGCACTACGTCCCGGCCAACGGCGCAATGGTCCCCGGTGAGCCCAAGTGCATCGCGGTGGATCAGGAGGGCACGATCTACCTGGTAGACGATGCGTCGGAAGACCTCGCGGTGCTGGATCCGACCGGCCGTCTGATCGAGACGATCGTGCCACCGATGGACGACTGCGGCATGGCGGAGAGCTTTGAATATGTGGCACTGGGGCCGGACGGCGTGTACGCCAGCCTGTCGTGCCCGAAGCGGCGCGTGGTGGTTATCGGCGCCGACCTTGAAATTTCCCGCGTGATTCAACTGGCCTGGAAGGATCCTTCCGAGCGGGCGTGTATCACCGGGATTGCGATTGACAGCCAGGGTGGAATTTATGTGACGGACGCCTGTGCGTCCGAAATGGTGCAGATGTACGACGCGAACGGCGGTTTGTTCCGTGCGTTCGGATCTCATGAAACTGGTCTGGAGAACTTCTCTTTCGCTTCCGGCATCGCACTGGCGGGTGATGGCAACATGTGGATCGTGGATACGCTCCGGCATGTTGTGTCGCTCTTCACGCCGGAAGGAACGCGACTCGCAACCCTTGGCGGCAAGGGACTGGAGCCGGGAGCCATGCAGTACCCGACTTCCGTTGCCACCGATGGTGCGGACCGCGTTTTCATTACCGAGAGAGCCGGCAACCGGTATCAGTGCTTCCGCGTGGAAGGCGAAGTGCCTGGTGGCGAACTCCGGAATCAGGATCAACTTGGAATGTTGTTAGAAGAAGTCGGAAACGACTAGGAGGTGATTCGCGTGCGCAGAATCAGTGCGTTGATCGGAATCGTCGCGCTCGTGATCTGTGTGCCTGTGCTGGTAGCGGCTGGTGACTTCCACAGCGGGGCTAGCCTCGTGTGTTCGGATTGTCACGTGATGCACTACAGCCAGTCACACGGGTACGGCAGCGACGGCTCCGGTTTCTTTACGCCCCTCGGCGGTGGAGGTCCTTTTCATTACCTGCTCCGCAACGAGGTCAACGAGCTGTGCCTGACGTGCCATGACGGGTCGAGTTTTGCTCCGGATGTCTACGGGGCGAACGCGAATTCCTATGTGCGCCAGGCTGGCGGGTTGAACAAGGTGGGCGATGCCAACGAGGAGAGCGGTCACACGCTCAATGCCACCGCCACGGCTCCGGGGAGCAATCCCGTGTGGAGCAACGCGGACGGCTTGAACTGTGCGAACTGCCACTTCGTGCACGGTGGGTCATCGTGGCGTAACCTGGCGGGCAACCCGGGTAACTATTCCACCCTGGGCCGCTCGCATTCGTTGGTCACGTATGCCACCGGGACGCAGGACCTGACGAAGGACATCTTCCAGACGGCGGCGGCCCCGATGAACGTGCACTACAGCTACAACAACGTGCAGTTCAACGAGCCGGCCACGGCTGCCTATTTTGAAGGGGCCTATGCCTACTGGTGCAAGGGCTGCCATACCGATTTCCACGGCGCCAAGGGCGACGCGGCAACGGTTGGCGGCGCCACGGGCGAAGAGTGGCTGCGTCACCCCAACGCCGATGCCAACATCGGCGCGCTGGGCGGCGGACACTCGGACCTGGCCACCTTCACCGGCAGGGCCAACAAGGTCCAGGTCATGAGCGCGAGTGGCGTCATCCCGTCGGCGGACAACACGCCGTCGTGCATGTCGTGCCACAAGGCGCATGGCAACCAGAACGGTTTCGGCCTGATCTTCATGGCCGGCACCGGTACGGTGACCGAGCAGGGCGACGACGGCACGTCCGTCCGTGCGACCTGCAAGCAGTGCCACCGCCAGGGCGGTTGATCCGGCTCTGGTGTTAGAGTAGTCTTTATTGGTTCCTCTACGTGGGGGTGGGAAGCGCCGGGAATACCAGCCTTCACCACCCCCACCTTGCGAAGGGTGGGCCGCAAATGGCGCAAGACAGGGGCATCGGACGGCGGGCGGTTGTGTTCGGCCTGGCCGGGCTGGCGATGGGAATCGGGGCCTGGGTGTCCGTTGCCCAGATCAGCCAGGACGAGCTTTCCCCGCACCTCAATCCCGATCACGGTGTGCTGCGTATCAGCGAGACCTGGGCGCCCCGCGGAAGTTGCAGCCAGTGTCACGTCATGCACGTGACGGAGATGGACGAGTCTCCAACCGCGGGGGCGCTGTTCGCGGAGAATGCCAACGCGCTGTGTTATGCGGATGGTGCTGGCCCGTGTCATGTCTCCACGCCTTCCAACTACCCTGCCACGGAAACGTCGCGCATTCCCGCGGGATTCCCGCAGGCGGGCTACTTCGAGTACAACTCCGGCGGCTCCAAGATATGGGGCGTGAAGTACCGCAGCCGCTGGCCGGGGAGCATCGTATTCGACAACCCGGGCATGACGGGCTTCAGCTTCTTCTCTCCGCACCGCAACGATCCGGACATGCCGCGTCTGGACGCAACCGGTCTGGGCAGCTGCCTGAACTGCCACGACCCGCACGGCTCCGAGAACCCGTTCGACATGCTGGTGGCGCCGTACGGCGGTATCGGCGGATACGATGAGGCGGGATACCCGTCCCGCTACCAGCTCTGCTTCGACTGCCATTCCAACTTCGGCCCCGGGGGCATGGAGCCCACGGGCCGGTACATCGCCGACTATTACGACTCCACCATAAACGGAGACCACGCGGGGCATCAGATCAGGATGAATCCCCGCGTTGCCCTCTCCTGGCCGCCGCATGTCCGCATCGGGGACAAACTCCCGTGCTACGACTGCCATAACGCGCACGGCTCGCGCGGCTACAACAACCTGGGCCCGAATGCTTACGTCATCAGCGACGAGCGTGACGGCTGGTACGGTTTGACGAATACAAAGACGGATCCCACACAAAGCCGGCGCTTCTGCCTGGGCTGCCACATACCCTCGGATGGGATGCCTGGCTCACTCATTGTGGAAGGCATCGTCATGAACACGATTCCCCTGGAGAACGGTCACGCGTCCACCGACACGCAGGGCTGTTTCGAATGCCACGGGGCCGACTATTCGTCTCCGACGTCAAACAACGTTCACAATCCTGAAACGTGACCACGCGTCGCGTCCTCCTGCTCATGCTTGTCACTGCAGTCGGTGGCGCGGCCCTGTGCCGCGATGCGCGCGCCGGGGCCGATATCGGCGGGCGCTTCTGGCTCGCCTACCAGCAGTACAAGGATCCCATGGAGGAGCGCGAGTACTTCGTGCAGCACTACGAAGCCGTGCTGCGCGACAGGCTGTTCAGTTACAACGATTTGCGCCTGACATTCTACTTCGACAATTCGGACAACCTGGACAATGACCTGACGTATCGCCGCTACCGCGGACACCTTGATTTGACACACCGGTACTACACGTTTGGAATTCGATATGCCCCCCGGCAAACGGTGTCGGCCCTGGAACTCCAGCCCTCGCTGGAGGCGTACCGCAACCAGTGGTCGCTGGACATCCATGTGCCCGATACCCCCCGCCTGCGTTTCACCTACGATTCGCGTTCGCAGTACCTGAACGATGCGCGGACCGTGGACATTGATGACGTGAGGGCAAATATCAACTACCGGTACCGCCTGCTGGACCTGCGTGCCCACCGCTGGCACACGGAGAGCCGTAGCACCAACAGTCTCACAACGGACGTGACGGGGGCCGGAGCGAACGCGGTCAAGATGTTCGGCCCGTGGGTGTCGGCGTCGGCCGGCTGGGACTTCTCCCTGAGCGAGACCGACCGGGCAATTGGCCCCAAGACGACCACCACCAACAACACGTTCACCGGATCGCTCTCGTGGCGCTACCGGCGCCTCATGAACGCCCTCGCAGCCGGTTCGACACGATACCTGAACACCGAGCAGGTCACCGAGACGAAGAACCGGTACGACAATCTGAACCTGATTCTTTCATTTTTGCCAAGCCGTCATTTGCGCCCGGAAGTCAGCCAGACGTACATCATGACGGAGACCAACGGGAACCGCATCACCACCAACTACGCGTCGCTGCAGCTTCTGGCGGACGGGGAGGTGTGGCGCCGCACGTGGGGGCGCGCGCAGGTGACCCGGCGCGTGGACATCGACACTCAGGGTGGCGTGCTCCCCAACCATATCTACCAGGTCTCGGTCCGGTCCAATCTCTACCGCGGCATCGATTTTCGCGTGGAACTGAACAGCAACGAGTCTCTCTACGACCTGCCGGAACGCTTTCAGAACTCCTCGGTGCTGGAGATGTACCTCCTGCCCTGGCGGAGCGTGCTGATCACGCCGTACGTGCGATACCTGAACCGCAACGATGGAATCACCTTCCGTGGCAATGATCAGGCGATCTCGGGGCTCACGGCCACCTGGAGTCCCCGTTATCCGCGCATGAGCCTGGGTTTCGATGCCAACCGGTCGGAGCAGACCACCGGGCAGCGGCGCGTGGACACGGCGGGATCCGTGAACCTGTCCCTGTACCTGCGGGAGCGCTCGACGTTCAATGTCTCCTACGGGATTCGCGAAACCGACCGTTTTGGCGGCGGACCGGGTTCGCTGTCCGGCCTGAGCCGCGCGAACACGCTCAATGTGCAGGGCCAGGTGTGGCTGACGAGGCGCGGATCCCTCTCGATCGTATATACTGACGTCGACCGTGATCCGGACAACAACTCCGGCCAGTTTTCGGCTACCTACAGGCAGGACTTCTGATGAATGGACGTATGGGAAGAATGGACCGGGCACGCACGCGACTGCTGGCGACATGGCTGGTTGCGACCATCCCCGTGGCGCTCTCGTGCGGCGGACCGAAGATGGAAGTATTCACCAATCCCGCGGCGGATCTCTCGTTCTACGAGAAGGTGGCGGTGGTGCCCCTCCGGAGCCTGACATCAGACCGGCTCGCGGGTGAGAAGTTCACCACCGAATTCAACACCGCCCTGCTGGCGGCAGAACTCTTCGATGTGATGGACTACGGTGTATTCGTTTCCCACATCGTCAAGATCCTGGGTACCCGGTCGCCCGTGGAGACGGGGCTGAGCGCGGACGATATCAAGCGCATCGCGGCCAGTGCGGGGGTGCAGGGCGTGTTCATGGGGTCGGTGACCGATTACCAGATGGCGTCCACGCCGAACGGCCAGTTTCCGGTGGTCACGGTCGAGATGCGTCTTCTGGATGCGGAGACCTCCAACGTGGTCTGGAGCGCCAGCATCACGGAACGTGGCGGTCCCAAGACGCCGATCATCGGTGTGGGCGAGATCCACACCCTGGGTGAGCTGTCGCAGAAGATGGCGAAGGAACTGGTGGACCAGTTGAAATGACGAAGGGTTGGCGGGATAGCGTGCCCGGCCGGGGGACACTTGCCATGTCGCTCGCCCTGTTGATCGGTTGCGCCAGCAACCCCTCGACCTTCCGCGCGTCGAGCGACGGCGTTGAGCCTGGCGATACCGTCGCCGTGCTTCCGCTGGTGAATCTCAGTCAGCAGCCCAATGCACAGGATGTCGTGCAGGGAGAGGTCGTCGTCCAGATGCTCGCCCTCCGGCTCTACAACATTGTTGATCCCGGCGCGGTGCAGGATCTCGTCATACGCCAGCGGTTGCGCCTGGCCGATCGGCTGCCGCTGGAGACCCTGCGGCAAGTGGGCACCGAGCTGGGTTGCAAGTACGTGATGGTGGGAACGGTGAACGCGTTTGGAATGGTATCCGAGGCCACCATGGCCTACCCATCCGTTGCTGTGACGATGCGAATGGTGCGTTGTGAGGACGGCCGCATCGTCTGGGCGGGCAGCCATGCGCGGCGCGGAGACGATACCGAGAGTGTCTTCGGCCTGGGACGGGTGACGACACTGGAGCAACTTACCGAGGAGACGGTTGCTGATCTCCTCGAATCCCTGGGGAAGAAGAAGTGAAAGGATAGTGAGCCGCACAATGAGTTCATACAGAGCATCATCCAGATTCGGACTTCTGATTGCGTTGGCGGTCGCAACGTTGTCGTCCCTTGCGGCCGCGCCTCCCGGAACGGAGAATCCCAAGGGCAGGCCCGCGCCCGGTTACGTGACGGTGGCAATAACCCACCGCGTCTTCCTTGACTTCCACGACACCCTGACCGTCACCATGAACGAACGACACGTGGTGGGAGATACCGAATACACGTTCGAGATGGTGGAGTTCTATCCGGATTTTGCCATCGATACCAACAAGGCCGTCACGTCGGTGAGCGACGAGCCCGCCAACCCCGCCTTCAAGGTTGCGGTGTTCGAGGGCAAGGAGAAAGCCGACGATACCTGGGCGTTCTACGGCATCGACATTCCGCACTACGGACGGAAGTCGTACCTGGCCTTCAAGGTGCTGGCGTTCGAATATCGCGGAGAACACATAGGGAAGGCGGGAGACACTCCTGCAGCAACCAGCGAGGAGAAGCAGCAGTGAAATGCAGCCGTGTTGGGTGGCTCGCGGTGGGGCTGTTGGTGGTGCTGTACGCGTCCTTTGCGGCGCCGGCACATGCGCAACGCCGTGAATGCGTCGACTGCCACAAGGATTTCAAGGATGTCCTGAAGCGTTCGCACGTGCACAAGCCCGCCAAGGAGTCGTGCGAAACGTGTCACAAGCGTCACGGCTTCACGCAGAAGCTGGTGCTGACCAGGGGCATGCCCGATCTGTGCACGGAGTGCCACGCGGACGTGAAGGCGGAAATCGATTCCGGCTCTCACGTGCACGGCGCTCTCACCGCGGGCGGCTGCACGTCGTGCCACGATCCCCACGCCTCAGATGGCAAGAATCTCCTGCGCACCGAGACGAACCAGGGAGAGTTGTGCGCCGGATGTCACGCGGACATGACCGCGGTGCTGGCCGAGAAGGACCTGCACGAGCCCTTCAAGAAGGGCGAGTGTTCGACGTGTCACGCCCCGCACTCGGCGAGTCAGGCCGGCCTGCTGGTGGCAACCGAGGCGGATCTGTGCGCCACCTGCCACAAGGACATCGGCTCGAAGCACAAGAAGATTACCGGCATGGAGGACTACGCGTGCAGCTCCTGCCACGATCCGCACCGTTCCAGCAAGAAGACCAGGTTTGCGGCCACCGCGCACGAGCCGTTTGCGAGCGGCGATTGCGAGGCGTGTCATACCATTGAGGATGGACAGGTCACCCTGGGGGACGATTTTCCCCCGAGGGACCTGTGCGAGACATGCCACGACGATGTGGCGGCCCGGGTGTCCGGCGCCACGAGCCACTTCGGCACCGACGGGATGGCCGAGAACGGCGCCACCGCGTGCCTCCAGTGCCACAACCCGCACGTGACCGAACATCCCGCCATGCTCGTGGCGGATCAGAACACGCTGTGCCGCAAGTGCCATGATGCACTGCCCGCGGTGGGCAAGTTCGAGGGTTTCATGCACGCGCCCTTTGCGAAGGCGGAGTGCACCGGGTGTCACGACCCGCACGGCAACAGCGCGCCGCACAAGCTGGTGAGGTCTTCCAACGAGCTGTGTGCGGGATGCCACAGCGCCATCACCGCCGAGACGCCGAAGGGCATGACGGCGCACCCCGCAATGGAGTCGCTGGCGTGCATCGAATGCCACTCCGGACACGCGGGCAGCGACGAATCGCTCCTGACCCGCGCGGTCGGCGAGGTGTGCTCCGATTGTCACGACAAGGAAGCCCACCGGCAGGGCCATCTGCCGTACCAGACGGGAGAGTGCGGTGTCTGTCACAAGAACCACTCGCACGAGAAGGGGTTGCTCGCGGGACCGGTGAACGAAACCTGCGGACGGTGCCACGCGGAGCAGATCCGCGCCATGAATGCCTCGAGCCAGCATCCTCCCGTGGTGGAGGACGGCTGCCTCCTCTGCCACCAGCCGCACGGCAGCGAGAACGAGGGACTGCTGGCGGAAGGCGAGAAGAGCCTGTGCGGTGGCTGTCACGACGTGGGCGAGCTGGTGGTGCGGGCGGAGTCGTCCGGCGGGAAGGCGACCGTCAAGGGTGACGCGGCGCTGCACCCGCCGGTGAGGGACGGGGACTGTTCCGGCTGTCACGAGCCCCACGGCTCGACCGACAGGCCCCTCCTGGCGCGCACGGGTTCCGGGTTGTGCTTTGGATGCCATACGCAGGAGAAGCTGGATTTCGAGGCCGGCAAGGTGCACACGCCGGTTGCGGAAGGAAAGTGCGACCTCTGTCACACACCGCACGGGAGCGAACACGGTGATCTCGCGAAGGTGGCGCAGCCCGGGGTATGTGTCGAGTGCCACAACTTTGCCGAGCCGCAGCTCGTCACGGCCCACAAGAACATCGACGTGTCCGGGGCGCGCTGCACCTCCTGCCACGCGCCGCATTCGTCACCCAACGAGTCATTGCTGAACGTGGTGGTCCACGAGCCCTTCAAGGACGGAGACTGCGAGACATGCCACGAGGTCACCGCGGCGGCCACGGGTCCGGCCACGCTGGGGGCGGTCCCGGAGACACTGTGCTTTGATTGCCACGACGCCCAGCAGTCGGGCAAGGGGCACCAGCACGTGGAGGGTGTGGCGTGCGTGGCGTGCCACCAGCCGCATTCGTCGCCCTTCGCGCAACTCCTGAACCGGCCGGACAAGCTGTGCACCGGGTGTCACGACGACGTCATGCAGGTGAGCAATGACGGTGATGTGCCCGTGTTCGTCCACAAGCCCATCGAGCAGGGTTGCCAGGAGTGCCACAAGGCCCACGACCCGGTGGCCGAGCCGTTCCTGGAAGTGGCGCAGAAGGATCTGTGCACCGGCTGCCATGAGTCGGTCAGGAACCGCAAGGCCGACAAGACGCAGCACGCCCCCTTCAGCAAGGGTGAGTGTGCCGAATGCCACGCCACCCACGTGGCTACCGAGCGGAACATGCTGAAGACCGCGAAGGCCGCGCTCTGCCAGTCGTGTCACGACCTCGAGGCGGCGGACATGGCGGCCAGGCACGGGAACATCCCGCTGACCGGGAGGGCATGCGTGAGCTGCCACGACCCGCACAGCACCAAGGCGGCCAAGAGCGGCCTGATCCACGCCACCAAGCACCCGCCCTACGAGGACAAGGACTGCTCGGTGTGCCACGACGAGAAGGGAGCCGCCGTGGCGACTTTCGCGACGTGCGTGGAGTGTCACGACGGGCAGAACGGCTACGTGAACGTCCACAACGCCGATCGCGGTGGTGCGGAGGCGACGAGCGTGGGCATCTGTCTGGACTGCCACTCGCCGCACGCGGGCAACGGCAAGCTGCTGGTTCGCCCGTCCACAATGGAGACGTGCATACAGTGCCACGAGCGCGACCAGTTCACGCGCCAGTACAGCCATGCGGCTCTCGAGGACGGGTGCGAGACGTGTCACAACCCGCACGACAACGACATGACGAAACTGCGCGGGGCCGACGCCAATGAGCTGTGCGCGGGATGTCACGACACGGAGAACATCCACTCACACCCGGTGACGGGCGGGAAGGACCCGCGCACGGGCGAATCGCTCAAGTGCATCAGTTGCCACGAGGTTCACTCCGCGAACCACGAGAAACTGCTCAAGTTCGACCAGAAGCGCGACCTGTGCATCCAGTGCCACGCCACGGGGATGCACTAGGCCACAAGCCGCCTGGGTGAAACGAAAACGGGGCGCACGAATGTGCGCCCCGTTTGGATTCACGATGCCGCCGGGGGAACTACTTCTCGAGCGGGGGCCAGACCTGTTCGCCCGTTGCCGCGTCGATGATGCGCACGCACTGCACGGGGCAGTTCTTCGCCACCCACAGCACGTTCTCAGGCCACTTGGTGTTCTCGTTCACCACCACGGGCTTGTCGTCCTCGTCGTACTCGAACACGTCGGGCGCCTTGTCCCAGCACAGCTTGTCGGAAACGCAGGCGTCCTTGTCGATCAGGATGTGGTACTTGGGCTCGGGCTTGGTCATGACATTCCTCCTGCGAACTAGGGGTTCCGTTGCGAGTTCGGTTCTGCGTGAGAGATTGCACAGCCGGCACACGAGTGCGCGCCGCAGGATCCGCACGAAAGCACGTCGGCGCCGCCCGGGTCGCTGCGCCGCTTGAGGCCCTGCACGGCCAGCCACGACAGCATGAGGCCGACAATTCCCGCGACGGCGATGAGCAGTTGATTCAGCATTCCTATCGCCCCATCCCTGCGAATCCCATGAATCCCATGGAGAGCACGCCCGCGATCATCAGGGTGAGTGCCGCACCCTTGACCACCGACGACACGTCCGCCAGTTCCAGCCGCTCGCGGATGCCGGACATGATGAGCAGCGCCAGCGTGAAACCGACCCCCGCGCCCAGCGCGAAGAAGACCGCCTGCACGAAGTGGTACTCGCGGCTGGTCTGGAACAACGCCACGCCCAGCACCGCGCAGTTGGTGGTGATGAGCGGCAGAAAAATGCCGAGCGCGCGGAACAGCGCCGGGCTGAATTTCTTGATGAACATCTCCACCAACTGAACCGCCGAAGCGATCACGACGATGTACGAAATCAGGTGGAGATATGGCGCGTCGATGGCGATGAGCGCCTTGTGGATGCCGAACGCGCACAGCGAGCTCACCAGCATCACGAAGATCACCGCCAGCCCCATGCGCACCGCGGTATCGGTCTTGGACGACACGCCCAGGAACGGGCAGATGCCAAGGAACATGCTCAGCACGAAGTTGTTGATGAGACACGCGTCGATGAATATTTGCAGTGGACTGGCGGTGTTCATGCCGGCGCCGCCTTTCGTTCCCGCAGCCAGCTGAACAGCAGCAGCCAGCCGCCCAGCACGAAGAATGCGCCGCCAGGCAGCGCCATGATGGTCCAGGGCTCGAACGCGCTGCCCAGCACCGGGATGCCGGCGAAGGTGCCGTTGCCCAGCAGTTCGCGCACCGCACCCAGCGAGAAGCACGCGATGGTGAACCCGAGCCCCATGCCGGTAGCGTCCAGCACCGAGTGGCGCACCGGGTTCTTGGAGGCAAACGCCTCCGCCCGTCCCAGGATGATGCAGTTGACCACGATGAGCGATATGAACGCGCCCAGTGCGCGGTAGATGTCGAGGCTGACCGCCTGAATGACGTAATCGACCACGGTCACGAAGGTGGCGATGATGAGGATGAACGAGGCGATGCGGATCTCGCCGGGGATGAAACGGCGCGCCAGCGACACGATTGTGCTCGACATGACGAGCACGAACGTGGTGGCCAGCCCCATCGCGAGACCGTTGATGACCGAGTTGGTAACGGCCAGCGTCGGACACATGCCGAGCAGCATCACGAACACCGGATTCTCCTTCCACAGACCCTTGAGGAAGGTTTCCGCGGACGGTGCTTGCGTGGCCGGCACCTTGTGGTCACTCATGACCGTTCGCCTCCAGTGTCTGCAGACTGTTCATGATCACGGGTACGGTCCTCGCGGTGCTGTTGTGCAGGATGTTGGTTACCGCCGTGGAGGAAATGGTGGCGCCGGTGATGGCCTCGATCTCCCACGGGTTCGTCTTCTTGCCCGGCTTTACCAGCACGATGGGGTTTTCGATGTCGTTTCCCGACGCTCGCAGCTTCACCTCGAGTGCTTCGAAATTGGCGCGGAACGCGGCGTCAGTCTCGATCTTGGTGCCGAGGCCCGGTGTTTCGTGGCTCTCCAGCACCTTCATGCCCACGATGGCACCCCGGTCGGGCGCGTAACCGAAGATCACTTTCACCAGGTCGGCGAACCCCTGGCCGCTGGCCTCCACCGCCACACCCACCAGGCGCTGGTTGTCGTCGTAGCCCGCAAAGTACCGCAGCGCGCCCGGCGCTTCGCTCTCCGGCACCAGCCGGCCATCCTTCTCCGCGAACACCACCTTGCTGGTGGCGCCGGGGATGACGTCGAACACGGCGCGTTCGAGCGCCGCCGCCTTGTTGCGCTCGATGGCGGGCTGGGTGAGCTGGAACGCCGCCACGATGAGAACCGCGCACACCAGCCCCAGCGTGCCCATGGTCATGATCATCTTCGTGCCGCTGGTGCCCGCAGCGGGAACCGGTGCCGCGGGAGCGGAACCCGTATGCGCGGTTGCTTCATGCGCCATGCGCGTGCCTCCGCGTTCCGTAGGTGCGCGGCTGTGTGACGCGGTCGATGAGCGGTGTCAGCCCGTTCATGAGCAGAATGGCGTACATGACGCCCTCGGGCAGTCCGCTGAACTGCCGGATCACCACGACCAGCGCGCCGGTGCCGGCGCCAAACACCCACATGCCCAGCGGTGTCACCGGCGAGGTGACCGGGTCGGTGGCCATGAACAGCGCGCCCAGCATCAGACCGCCGGACATCAGGTGAAACAGCCCGTCGGGGCGGGTGCCGTCGAGCAGGTGCAACAGCGTGGCCACCGCGTAGACGCCAACGAAGATGGCCAGCGGGATGCGCCAGTTGAGGAACTTCCGGTAGGCCAGGTACGCACCGCCAACCAGCAGCAGGATGGCGGACGTTTCTCCGACGGAGCCGGCGGTGGCGCCGGTGAGCAGGTCGCCGAGCGGTGTCGCGGTGGCCTCGAACTTCATGCGCGCCAGCGGCGTGGCGGTGGTGATGGCATCGATGTCCGGGCGCAGCAGCGGGAGCGCGAGGTTTCCGCCCTGCAGGCCGAACATCCCGCCCGCGCCGCGCTGCGCGGTCCATGTGGTGAGTGCCACCGGGAAACTCGCCTGCAGGAACGCGCGCCCCACCAGCGACGGGTTGAAGATGTTGTGCCCGAGCCCCCCGAAGATGAGCTTGCCGAAAACGATGGCAATCGCCCCGCCCAGAAATGCCATCCACAGCGGAATCGACGGCGGCAGGGTGAGTGCGAGCAGCACACCGGTGACGGCCGCGCTGCCATCGGCCACGGTGCTGTCGCGAAACGGGCGCCGCCCCTTGAAGAACCACTCGGTGAGCATGGCGCCGGCCACGGTGGCCACGATGATCATGATGGCGCTCAGGCCGAAGTACCACGCGGCGGCGAGCATGGCCGGCACCAGGCTGTAGATCACGTGCCGCATGATCATGGGCGTGTCGACCGGCCGCTTGAGGAAGGGCGATGTGGCCAGGATGAGGTGGGGTGCGTTGCTGGACATCACAGCGCCGCCTTCGCCGCTTCCGCCTTCTTCGCGGCCGCCTCTTCGCGTTCCTTCGCCTGGCGGCGCGCGTCTTCTTCGCGCAGCAGCGCCTTGGCCACGCGGAAGCGCTGCACCAGCGGGATGTTGGAGGGGCACACGTACGAGCACGAGCCGCACTCCATGCAGTCCAGCAGGTGCAGC
Source organism: Candidatus Krumholzibacteriia bacterium (assembly GCA_029865265.1). NCBI lineage: Bacteria > Candidatus Krumholzibacteriota > Candidatus Krumholzibacteriia > Candidatus Krumholzibacteriia bacterium. The sequence goes on from JAOUHG010000040.1 coordinate 14,813, forward strand.
TTGCGCATGCCCTCGTACTGGCCCGAGCGGGCCAGCTGGCCGAGCAGGCTCGGATTGAGAAACACCGGGCATGCGTCCAGGCAGCTCGAACAGCGGATGCATGCGTACTCGTGCCGCGCCGCCGCCTCCGCGTGGGTCAGGCAGACGATGCCCGACGTGCCCTTGAGCACGGGGACGTCCATGTGGTACTGCGCGCTGCCCATCATGGGACCGCCAAAGAGAATCTGGTTCGTGTCCCGGCTGACGCCGCCGCAGTACGCGAGCACGTCGGAGAGTCGGGTGCCCAGCGGAATCAGCAGCGTGGAGGGATTGTGCACCCCGGGCCCGCTTACGGTGACGACGCGCTCGATGAGCGGTTGTCCGAAGCCGAAGTAGTCGCCCATGGCGGCCACCGTGCCCACGTTGTTCACCACCACCTGCACGTCGATGGGCAGCCGCCCGCTGGGCACCTCGCGCTTGAGCACCGCGGATATGAGCATCTTCTCCGCACCCTGCGGGTACTTGGTTTCCAGGGGGACGATTTCGCAGTGCAGGTCCGCGGGGATCTTGTCGCGCAGCCCGCGAATGGCGTCCATCTTGTTGTTCTCGATGCCGAAGTACGCCCGGTGCGCACCCAGCGCCTTCATGGTGACGCGGATGCCGAGGATGATGGAATCCGCGGACTCCAGCATGAGGCGGTGGTCGGTGGTCAGGTACGGTTCGCATTCCGCGCCGTTGATCAGCACCCACTCGACGCGCTTTCCCTCCGGTACCGACAGTTTCACGTGGGTGGGGAAGGCGGCGCCGCCCAGCCCCACGAAGCCGCCCGACTGGATCATCTTCACCAGGTCCTCGCGCGTGGGGCTTTCCCAGTCGTGGGGGGCGTCTTCGTACAGCGCCTGCGGCGAGTTGCGATCGACCTCGATCACGATGGCCTCGCTCATGTTCCCGGCGGGGTGGCGGCGCTTCTCGATGGCCTTGACGCGCCCGGTGGCGGAGGCGTGCAGCGGCACGGAAACGAAGCCCGCCGCCTCGGCGATCAACTGCCCGCGGAACACGCGCTCGCCGGGTGCCACCACCGGTTTCGAGGGCGCGCCCAGGTGCTGGCGCAGGTGCAGCACCACTTCGTCGGGGAAGGGCATGCGCTCGATCAGGCGATCGGCGGTCTGCTCCTTGAATGTCCCCGGGTGAACGCCGTGGCGGAACGACCTGGTGGTGGGCAGGCGCTCGATCATTCCGCGTCTCCGTTGGTGCCGCGCTCGTGGGCCACGAATTCGCGCAGCGACCGCTTGAAGAACGGATCGTCGCTCTCATAGCCGCTCAGGCGCAGCAGGTTCTCGGTGAGTGCGCGGAGCGCGTCGACCGGCGCGGGTGCCGGTGTGGTTGCCGCCGCAACGGGCGTTTCCCGGGTGGCGCGGGGCTCCTGCGCCGCGGGTGTGGCGCCGCGCAGATCGTTCCAACGCTTCGCGGCCCGTTCCACCACCGCGGTCATCTCCCGCGAGACCAGGGCAATGGCGTGGCCGCCGTTCTTGTCGCGAACATCGATGTAGGGCTGGATGCCTTCGCGCCCGCGCGCATCGAGCGCAAGGTACGCGGCCAGGTGCCTGGTCCTGTCGCTGCGGTGTCCTTTGGATACCACGCGGAAGTGCCGGCGGAAGCGCGCCTGCATGACCGCCCAGTCGGCCACGGTGCGCGTGACACTCAGGATGTAGTTGGTGCCGGAAGGCTCGGAGATTTCCAGTGTTCCGGGGGACCATTCGCGGTCCGGATCCGGATTGCCGTGGAGCGAAATCGACTTCTTACGCGCGGCATACACGGGCACCGCGCGTGTTTCCACCGCCAGGCGCGCCAGCGCGGCGATGTGTTCCGGAGCGATACCGCTCGTCACCGGGTCCGGAGCGTATACGTGCAGGAGCGCGGGGCCGTGCTCGGTAAGCGACTCCATCACGCTCTGCATCAGATGGCCCGGCGCACCGATGGAACCCTGGCAGACCGCGTGACCGTCGCGCGCCAGCGCGAGCGACACCGTGTCCCGGCGCTCACCCGTGCCGTTGGCGAGGGCGCCGGTGATTCCTTCCCCGTCCAGCACGGCGATGGTGATGGGCAACGGGCGCGTCAGCACACCCCACATGTCTTCCACGGTTGCCGTTCCGGGCCGCGCCAGTACCAGTACCCGTGGAACAAGCGCGCGCTCGGCGTCCGTCAGGTCCTCCCAGCCGGACACGGCCGGCTCCGCCGGGGCGTCGTCGAGTTCCGCTTCCGCGCGGCGGCAGAGCGACAGCTCGGCGGCCGTCTGGCGCGCGAGTGCCTCGCTCACCGCCACCGCCATGGCCACCGCGTCGCCTGGCTGCTGCGCCGCCCACGGCTGCGGGTGCGGGTTGAGCGGGTAGGTTCCGCTCCAGAAGCCGTCCGCGTCAGGGTCGATGGTCATGACGAAGCGCGCACGGCCGGCCTGATAGCGCTGTTGCAGTTCCTTGACGTCGCGCAGCATCTGCGTCAGTCGTGTGAGGCGCGCGGCATCTATGGTCTTGCCGTCGTCCCCCATCACCCCCATCAGGGCCGCCGGTGTGATCTCGGTGCGGTCGAGGCGCTGCAGGCGCCGCGAGAACTCCTCGAAGTCGTTGACGCGAAAGCCCGACTGGATCCGCCCCTGGATGACGTCCTCGATCTTCGACACCAGCGAGGCGAGGTATTCCGCGTGCGCGTTGAAACGCGGCCGCATGACCGATTCGATGGCCGCGGTCACCAGGTGGACCGCCGTGCGCGCGCCGTTGCCCGGTACCGATCCGTCGCCGCCGATGAGCGAGTGATACACCGCGCCGTCGAGGAGCCGGTTGACGTTGCTGGCGGGGTCCCCGTCCGTAACCAGGGCCGCAATCGTCTCCGGGCGTGCCGGTGGAAGTTGCATCAGGAAGTTCCAGTTGCGGTGCGCGGCCGCCACCCGCTCGGGCGTCTGTGCCACCCACTCCAGGGCTCCCTCGGCGCACTCGGCGACACAGATGCCGCACGCGTTGCACGCCATCGGGTTGATGGTAATGGAGAGCAGGCGTCCGGCGTCCCCGGGGGCCTCAAAGAACGTCTCGGTGGCGGCCACCGGGAAGTCCTCGACCGCTGCGCACAGGCGTTCGAACTCGGCGCGCGCGGCGATGAGCCTGTCGCCGTCGAGACCGGCCTTGTCCACCAGGCGCGCGAACGCGTCGGTGAGAATGGCCGAGAGCGACGTCCAGGGCTGCGGGCCCTTGTTGGCGACCGTGCGCGTGGCAAACCTGGCGAGGTTGTCGGCGAGCCGTTTGATCTGAACGAAGGGACCGCCACTGCGTTCGCACGCTTCGATTGCCGCAGCCACCAGTTCCGGCAGCGTGCGCGCCGTCACCGGCAGCGCACTTTCGGGGCACTGCGCCCAGCACGCCCCACAGCCGGTGCAGTTTTCCGCGAGCCACGATGGCAGCTGCAGCCGGTGGGAGGTCATGTCGCGGAACGCGCTGCTGCGCGCGGGAAGGATGCCGGTGGCGAGATACGGGTCCGCCAGGGTCGACGCCACCTGGCCGCGATCGTACAGGTAGCCCACCGAATGCCAGAAGCGCGCGGCGTCGAACACCGTGTTGTCGTGCGCTTCCGTTTCGCGCACCGTCCAGGGTGTTTCCGGTTCACCCACCGGGTGGGGAACATCGGCCCATTCCGTCCACGCAACCGGGGTGCATTCGGCGGAGCCGCGCCGGAAGGTCTGTACGACTTCCTCCACCAGTGTTTCGTCCATGCCGGGCTCGGTACGCAGGCGGGCGCGGAGTGCCTGCTCCAGGCGTGCGAACTGCTCCGCCGACAGGGCCAGATGAATGCGCGCGTACGCACCCAGCAGCGCCCAGATGGACAACTGGTCCACGAACGACGGGTGCAGCGCGGTCTCGGCAGCGACGCGGCGCGCATCGAGCACATGGAAGGGAATCTCCCGCGCGCTCACCCAGTCCGCGGCGCGCTTGGACAGCCTGCGCCACAACGCCTCCGGCGCCTGCACCGAGCCAGCGATGAGCGTGCCTTCGCGGCGGAGCAACCCGCCCGCCGCCACGGTCTCGATGAGTTGTTCACCGGAGACGAGCACGGCGTCCGCGAGAATGGGCCGCGTGCACGCCGCGCCGGCCTTGCGCTGGAAGGAAACCGCCAGACGCACCGGTTGCAGGCTGCGTTCGAGTCCGCCATCGGGATATGTGTGCACGCTCCAGCCGGTGGCGGCGGCGAGTGCAGCGGCAAAGAGATTGCCGGCCGGCAGCGCGCCCTGCGCGGCGTATGACGCGATGAGCAGCGACCCGTCGTTGCGACGCGGGTCGGGTGCGGCGGGGGGCGCATCCAGCGATGCCTCCGCCGCACGTGGATACTCGCGGTCCAGCCGCTGGCGCAGCGCCTGCAGGTGCGGGAAGCGCCGCGTTTCCACGTCGAAGCCCGCACCCAGGTAGAATTGCCGCAGGGCGGCGTCTCGCGTCATGTTCTCGAAAGCCGCCACGAGTTGCGCAAACGACGGGAGCGAGGTGCCGACCCCGTACACACCGGAGAGCAGGGAGGGGCGCTCGCCGTGGCGGTAGGTGGCGAAGTCCGGATGGACGGGTTTGCCGTTGCGCGCGGCACCGTTCTCGGCGGCCCGGTCGACGGCGGTGCGCAGGTCGCGTATGAGCGGCGGGTCGTCGGAAAGCGGCGAGTCCGTGCGCTCGAGCACGGTAACCGCCTTCCTCCCGGCCAGAAGCCGGCTGATCGCGGCGCCCGGGAACGGTCGCAGCACCGCAATATTGACCAGGCCGGCCTTGATCTTCCGCTCGGTACGCAGGAAATCGACCACGGGAACCAGCTCGTCGATCAGCGCCCCCTGGGCCACGATCACGTAGTCCGCGTCCTCCATCCGGTAGGCGACGGCGCGCTGGTAGGCGCGGCCGGTGAGCACGCCGAACTCCTGCATGGCGTCGTCCACCATGGCGGCGAGGTCGTCCGAGAAATAGACGTGCCCGGCGGCGGTGGCGCGGAAATAGCTCTCCGTTTCCTGTACACCGCCGATGCCGGCCGGCCGATCCGTGTCCAGCAGCATGGGAATGCGGCGGCGCGTGTCGCCGAACACGAGGCGCTGCGCATCGGTTGGGCCCGGAATGGTGTCCGAGGCTTGGCCGAGGTAGGTTTGCGCCAGGTCGGCGCCCGACACCTCGACGTTACACACGGCGTGGCTGGTGGCGTAGCGATCCTGTGCGCACACCGCGGGCGTCAGCGCGCGTTCCGACACCCGGCGCGCGATGAACGCGTAGTCGGCGACCTCCTGCGCGTTGCGCGCGAACATCAGCAGCGCACCGCTCTCGGCGAGGGCATGATAGCCGTCGTGCGCGCCCCGGGTGGATCCGGCCTGACGGGCCCGCGCGCGGCCGGAGAGGTGGAGCAGGAAGGGAAGCCGGCGGCCGGCGGCTGCGGTGAGCGCGGCGGGAAGGTCTTCGGACGCGGTGACGAGCGCGCCGGCACGAACACCGCGCAGCGCATAACCCGCGAGCATGGCGGGGATGTCGTGACCCGCGGGGGCTTCTTCCGTGCGCAGAGGTTCCGTCTGCGCGGGCGGCTCCGCGCCCGCGTCCACGAAGGTCGGCCGCGCCGCAGGCACCGGGAAGCCGGCCGCGCGGTGCTCGGGCGCCACGATGAATACCTCGCCCGCCGCGCGCTCCGCCTCGAGCAGGGCGGAATAGCCGTCGAGGACCTCCGCGCGCCCGGGAAACGGAACCGGGTTACCCGCTTCTTTGGACTTTCGAAACCGCATCGCTTTTCTCTCCAATACCGTTCTGGAACCGCGTGTCCTCCAGCCAGGCGATTGCGCCCGTGGGGCAGCGGCGGATGGCCGCTTCCGTCTGGACACCGATGAGGTCGCGGTTCACCACGGGGATGTTGTTGTGCATCTTCAGCAGGCCCTCGGGGGCGTCGGCCACGCAACGCGCGCAGCCGGTGCAGGCGACGCGGCAGAGGTCCAGGATCTCGTCGCCTTCCAGCTCGGACTTGCACTGCACGATGAGACGCTGTTCCACCGGATAGAGCTCGAGCACGTGCTTGGGACAGATGTCGATGCAATCGCCGCACGCGGTGCACTTCTCCGCGTCGATGATGGGCAGCCCGGTGGGGCTCATGACGATGGCGTCAAAGTCGCAGACGTCTTCGCAGTCGCCATAGCCGAGGCATCCGTAGCGGCACCCCTTGCCCCCGCCGCCAACCGCGGAAGCGGCGCGGCAGGAGGGATGACCCTGGTACTCGGCCATCTGGATGGCCACGTTGGCGCCGCCCGCGCACAGGAGTCGCGCGGTGCGCCGCACCGCCTCACCGGCGTCGACGCCGAGGTAGTCGGCGATCCGGCCGGCGGTCTGCGGTCCACCCACCGTGCACCCGGCCGGTTGCACGGCGCCTTCAACCACCTTCTCCGCGAATGCACGGCACCCCGGCAGACCGCACGCACCGCAGTTGCTGTTGGGCAGCATGTCCTGCACGGCGCCCACGCGCGGGTCTTCCCACACCTTCAGGCGCGCGTTCGCGATGGCGAGCACAACGGCGAGACAGCACGTCAGTGCGAGAAGGAATCCAACTGCAACGGTTTGATCCAAATGCCACCCTCTAGTTGTAGCGTTGCGCCCGCTTGATCCACTCGTCCACGCCCGGTTCGTCCGGGTTCAGCGGCTTGCCGGGGTGGATGATATGAACGGGGCAGAGCTCGGCCGCGGTCACGATGTCGCTGAACGGACCCGCGCTGGCGTCTTTGATCTCCGCCTGCTTGTTGCCGTTGTAGGCGAAGATCCGGGGGTTGAGCTGGGTGCATTCGTTGCAGCTCGTGCACAGCGGTGTGTCGATGTAGGCGTCGTCGATGACGACCGACTCGTCTTCCTCGGGGGCGGCCGCCGGAGCGGGCTGCTCCTGCGCCGGCGCGGCGGGCGCCCTTTCGCGCGGGGCGGGTGGTGACGCCGGCATGGGTACCGCGAGCGGCGCACCCTCGGCGCCCATCAACTGCGAGGCGATACGTTGCACGATCTCGCGGGTCAGGTCGCCCACGTCCTGTTCCAGCTGGGAGACGTAGTTCTTCTCGATTTCCGCAACCTCGGCCTCCTTCTCCGCCGAGAGCCGTTTGCGTTCCGCCGCCAGCTCACGGGTGGCAAACGAGTTCTCCACGCCACCCGTCTCGCGCAGACCCGTCCAGTAGGAACGGCATCCCCGCGAGAACTCGACCACGGCGCGCGATACCACCGCGCGTCCCACGCGGTTGTCGCGGTCCACGGTGAGAATGTAGGGAATGCGCCCGGCAGCCTCGTTGACCGGCAACTCCAGCATCTCGTGCAGCGGCAGCATGGCGTCGTGCCACCAGGCGGGCGGCGCGGACCAGAAGTGTCCGGCCAGGCGCGGGTCTCCGAAGAGAAGATCCGCCGGCGTGAAGGCCAGGTCGACGGTGGTCTCCTTCCCGGCGCGGTCGCGGAACGCGAAGCGATCTACCGGCCACACGCGTTCGTTCTGCGGGTTGTCCCCGATATCGACGCGCGCCGCCAGCGTGTCGCCCCGCGATGGATCGAAGGCCGCGATCGGCAGCAAGCGCGATTCCGTGGCCGCAGCCGCACCGAGGTAGGTTGCGATGCCGTGCTCCTGCCGGCCCGGCACGCCGACGCAGAACAGCGCCGGCCCCGTCACGCGCAAACCCTCGAGCATGCGTTCGCGCAGCAGGACGGCACGCGACGCGGGCACCTGGGCGACGTAGGCGTTGTTGAGCCCCAGCGCCATCCCGGCCAGGCGCACCGGCCAACCGACCGTCACGGGGGCCTGGGGTGCGTCGTCGCGGACGCGGTAGAGCTCCCGCACTTCGAGCAGTACCTTGATGGCCGCCCCGGAGTTGAGCGTCCCCAGCAACTCACCGGCCCCGGCGCGAGCGAGCGCTTCGTCGTCGATGCGCACGTACACGGGCGGAACCAGGGAGAGTTCGTCCGGGGTGAGGTGACGCTCACCAAAGCGGCTGAAGTACGCGTCGTGGACGGCGTCGCGATACTGGTTCTGAATCTCGAGGCGGGCGATACGCACCGCCTTGCAGAACGCCGTCATGGCCTCCATGCGGCGGGCGTATTCCTCCCGCGCCTTGCCCATGTCGTCGAGCACGGCGTCGCAGCGTATGGGCGCACGCGCACGGCTCTTCGCGCTGGTGCTGAAGATGGGCTGCATCGCCTTCAGGATGCCGATGGTGTCGCGAACACGGTTGCGGCGCTGTTCGGGCAGCCCGGTGCCGTGGGGCGCGGAGCGGAGCAGGGAGGACATTGCCTGCATGTCCATGTCGTCGCTGCCGAGCGTCTCGCGCAGGTGTTCGGGTTTCATGGCGGCTTCGGAGTGGTCGAAGTCGGCCACGAGGATGTTGTCCATCTGGCGGATGAGCGTGTCGAGTTGCCCCCGCCACGGCGCGCAGCGCTCGTTCCAGAAGGTCGCCGCGCACGCCGCAAAGATGCGCGCGGGGGCCTCGGGACCGCACGAGATCAGTTCGCCGTCCGCGGCCAGCTTCTTGCGGGCGAGCCCAATGGCGTCTCGCACCGCCGCCGCCTTGTCGTCGGGGAGGCGGGTGGTCTCGAACAGCGTCGCGGCGGCGCGATCCCATACCAGCGACAGGCGGTCGCCGTCGTGATTGTCCACCAGGGAACGCATGACCGCTTCCAGCCGCAGAACGGCGTGCCGCAGCGGCTGCCCGGCGTCGCCGGGCTCGGCCGCCGCACCGATCACCTCGTCGATCACGTCCATGAGCGGACGCACGGCGGTGCCGCCCCCGGTGCCGTCCAGCAGGATGGGGAACTCGTGCCGTATCCTGGAGAGATCGCGGTAGGGGTGGAGCAGGGCCGGGAGTGCCGCCGCCGCCCCGGCTTCGCCCGCGCCTTCGGGCCGCGTGCCGTGGATATGAAACCCGCGCAGTTCCTGCAGAACGCGGTTGGCGTCTGCCGGCGCTGGTTGTTTGCCGTCTGCGGCGGGTTCCGCGGGCAGGTCGCTTTCCGCGGGCGGGGCCCAGAAGGTCCGTCCCACGGTGCTGTCCTGCGCGAGATCCTTCAGTGCGCCGTTCTCGACTTCGGCGTCCTCGCCGCGCTCAACGCGCTCCATTCCCGTTTCCTTTCTTTCTCCCGTTGCCATTGGGGAAGATGCCGTGCTTGTCGAAGAGCTCTTCGAGCACGGACTTGTTTTGCTCCCACGACGGCATGCGTTGCGGCCTTTGTTCCGAGTCGTAGCGCTGGATGGCGGGGTTGCGGTACAGGATGCCCACTGGAACCTTGTCCTCGCGGTCCGCGAGTTCCCGTGCGCGGTTGATGTTGGACGGGTCGTGCTCCTCGTGGGTCGGGTAGAGCTTGGCCATGGCGTCGCTCATCTGCATGCCGTTCTTGTGGCGCAGCATCAGAGCGTTCTTCGGGTCGCTCAGGAGCGACTGGAAGTTGTTGGGCATGAAGTGCGGGCAACGCTGCAGGATGCGGATAAAGGACAGTCCGTCGTGGTGATAGGCCTGGCGGATGATGTCGTAGAGCAACTCCGGCATCCACTCCACAACCTGTGCCACGAATGACGCATTGGTGATGCCCAGTGTCACCGTGAGCGGGTTGAGCGGGCGCAGCGGCGAGCCGTGGGGCGTGGTGTTGGTGCGCTGCCCCGTCGGGGTGGTCGGCGACACCTGCATCTTGGTGAGGCCATACACGTTGTTGTCGTGCAGCATGACCACCATCTTCATGTTGCGGCGGATCGCGTGGATCCAGTGCGCAGTGCCGATGCTGCAGCAGTCGCCATCACCCATGTTCACGAACACGTGCAAATCCGGACGGCGGATCTTCACGCCCTCCGCGGTGGGCAACGCGCGGCCGTGCAGGCCGTGGTAGCCGAAGGTGTTCATGTAGTGAGGAAAGCGGGCGGCGCAGCCGATCCCGGACACAAACACTGTCTTCTCCGGGGGCAGCTGCTCGTCGCGGCACAGCCGCTGGACCGCGGTGAGGATGCCGTTGTCACCGCAGCCCGGACACCAGCGGACGGGCCGTCCCTGGTAGTCCTCCATGGAGCGGTATTCTTCTTCGACGCCCAGTACGCATTCGTTGGTGAGTCCGAACATGGTCCTATCCTCTCCTTGTGGCGGTGGTCATCCGGCCCCGAATCATGGCTTCGATATCTCCGGGCCGTATCGGCTGGCCGTGAACGTTCGACCAGCAGTCGACGTCGACCAGGTAGCGGGCCCGCAGCAGCCACGCGAGGTTGGCGTACCGGCGGTTGTCTTCGTTGATGAGCTCGTCTTCCATGCTGTCCGAGTAGTTGATCTCCACCGTCATCACGCGGTTGAACTTCTGCAGGATCTCGCGGATCCCGGACGCCATGGGCTGCAGGTACTTGATGTGAAGAGACGATACGCTCATGCCGTCTTCGCGGCAGCGTGCAACCGCCTCTTCGATGGCGCCCTTGGTGCTGCCCCAGCCCACGACGAGCAGGTCCCCGCCGTCGTCGCCGAAGACCTTCGGGGCCTTGAGCGTCTTCTGGAAAGCCGCCAGCTTGAGGCTGCGCGAGCGGCAGCCCTCCTGGTTGATGCCCGCGCCGTACGCCACGCGGCCATCGCGCGTGTGCGCGAGTCCGGTGAGCGTATACATGCCGCCGGGCTGGCCGGGGATGAAGCGCTGTGATAACCCGGTGCTGTCGTCCCAATCGTAGGGTTTGCCGTCGCGCGGGATCGGGGTCTGGTCGATGGGTGCCGCCAGCCACTCCTTCTTGAACTCCGGCCGCGGGAATCCCGCCTGCCCGGTGGCCAGGTTGGCGTCGGTGAGCACCACCACCAGCGTGCGGAACGTCTCGGCGATCTTGCGCGCGGTGATCATGGAGTAGAAGCAGTCCTCGATGGTGGCCGGCGCCATCACGATCTTGGGCGCGTCGCCCGGGGAGCCGAACATCGCCGCCAGCAGGTCGCCCTGCTCCACCTTGGTAGGGAGCCCCGTTGCCGGTCCGCCGCGCTGGACGTTCACCAGCACCAGCGGTATCTCGGCCATGACGGAGAGCCCCATCAGCTCGGTCTTCAGCGCCATGCCCGGGCCCGAGGTGATGGTGACGGCGCACTTGCCGGCGTACGACGCGCCCAGTGCGAACGCGCACGCGGCGATCTCATCTTCCGCCTGGTGAACCACCCCGCCCACCTTCTCGAAGATTTCGCTGAGGTAGTGCGAGGCGGAGGTGGCCGGGGTGATGGGGTACATCGCACACACTTCCATGCCCGCGGCCAGCACACCGAGCGCCACCGCGGTATTGCCGTTGATGACCACCTGGGGCTCAGTGAGCCCGATCAACGGGATGTCGAAGCAGATGTCGAGGTTCTCATCCGCCCAGCGGTATCCCGCGTCGAAGAGCTCGACGTTGGGCTTGATGACCTTCTCGCCCTTCTTGCGGAACTTCTGCCGGATCTCTTCATAGACCAGTTCCTTGTCGCGCGAGTAGATGCTGCAGAGCAGACCGACGACGAACATGTTCTTGCCACGCTGGGGATTGTCGACGAGCTTCTTGCACTCCGCTTCCATGGGAACCTCGATGACGCGGTAGCCTTCCGCCACGAAGCGGTCGTGCACATCCACGTACGTGTTGCGGATGTTGGGGTCCGCGTGCGTGCGCCACATGCTTTCCAGGAGGATGGGACATCCGGGCTTGAATTTGCCGCCGGACATGCCGCCCATGAGTGCCTGCTCGTTGAAACCGATCACGAGGTCGGCCTCGTCCCCCGCGTTGGTGATGGGAAAGGACCCGATGCGGATGCGGTTGCCGCTGGCGCCGGGTGCGCTGCGCGCGGGCGGTTCGATTTCCGCGGGGATGATCTCCACCGTCCACACGCTGTTGCCCATCTTGGCGGAAACGGTGCCGAACATCTGCCCCGCCGTCTGTGCGCCCTCACCGGAGTCCGACAGGATCTCGATGATGTGCTCGCTGCACCGGAGCGGCTTCCTGCCGTTCCGCGACGGGGAACCTTCCGGATCCGCGCCGGTCGCTTCTTTGATCGTGTTTCGCTCGTTCGCCATTTCTGCTATCTCCTCTGTCGTCGTTTCTACTCAGTTTCCGCCACCGGGTGACGGACAAAATCGTACGGGCATGCTCCGCGCACGTGCCCGACTGGACATCCCGTTTCAATGTAGGCCGCGCAGCGCATACAGAATCCGCGTGGCGTCTCTTCCTGCCTCAACAACGCGACCGCAACCCGCTCGAGCATGCTGGCGAACTGCTCGAGCTCTTCCTCGCCGAAACCCGACAGCACCGGAATCAACCGGGCCGTCTTGAGCTCTTCGTACTTCTGCACCAGCCGCCGTCCCTTCTGGCTGGGAGCCAGCAGGATCGCCCGGCGATCCCCCTCCGACGGCGTTCGCACCACGAGTCCGAAGCGCTCCAGCTTGTCGACGTTCTTGGTGA
>JAOUHG010000041.1 GCA_029865265.1 Candidatus Krumholzibacteriia bacterium
ACGAGTTGAGCATGCTGCTCGAGGACAACGTGTGCGACGCCACAGTGTTCACGGAGACGTTCGGGGTCAAGCTGGACACGTACGTCGACAAGATTCCGTCGCTGTGCCCGAAGCAGGAACTGGCGGCCTGACTCCGAAGGTGACGAGGGCCGTCATGTCTCTTCGCGGCGGACGCCTTCAGAGTGTGGTCCAGTCATATCGCTTCGCTTGCTCAGACAGTCCTCGCGCGACAAAACTCCATCTGGTAGTCGCGCTGCGGAACTCGCCGCGAAGCGATATGACTGTCCCCGGCATCTGCAGAGGCGCGCCTAGCGCATCGCCTGATCGGCCTCTTCCTTCGCCTTCTTGAACTTCTCCACCTGTTCCTTGAAGTACGGATCGTCGGGATCGCTCGCCAGCGCCTCGCGGCCGATCTTGATGGCGTCGTCGTACTCGCCGCGCGCGTAGTACACCTCGGCCAGCGTGTCGAGGATGCCCGGGTCGCGCTCGGAGAGTTCCACCGCCTTGAGCGCCACCGGCAGCGCCTGGTCGAGTCCGATCTTGCGCTGCGCACAGAACCACGCAAACCCGTTGAGCGCGCCCGCGTCGTCCTGGTGCGGTTCCGTGATCTTCCAGTACGTGGCCACCGCGGCATCCGCGTTGCCCAGCTTGAACTCCGTGCCCGCCAGGCGGCGCATGCTGTCGTTGTAGTACTCGGAGTTCGGGAAATCGGCCACCACGCGCGAGTAGTACGTCCTGGCGTCCTTGTAGTTCTTTACGCCGTAGCAGGCCTCGCCCATGGAGTAATAGATCTCATCCTGGCGCTTGCGTTCGTCGTTGGGATCCAGCGTGAGTGCCTTCTCGAACATCGGCATCGCCATCTTGTCGCGGCCCGCGTCGGCATGGACGATGCCCGTGTTGACCAGCAGGTCGAAGTCGTTTGGGTTCTTCGTGAGCTGTGCCTCCAGCATCTCCAGCTGGCTCTTGCCGGCGGCGTAGCCGCCGATCACCTCGACGAACTCGTCCGTGGGCAGGTAGCCGATGTAGCGGCCCACTTCCTTGCCGTCCGGGCCCAGCACCAGCAGCGTGGGATAGGCACGCACGCGAAACTCATTCGCCACCGGTTTCCAGGGGTCCTTCTCGGCGTCGAACTTGGCCGCGATCATCGAGTTCAACAGTTTCTCGGCCGACGCCTGCGGATAGACTTCCTTGTCGAGCCGCTTGCAGGGCCCGCACCACGTGGCGTAGAAATCGATGAAGACGAATTTGTTTTCCTGTTTGGCGCGCTCGAGCATCTGCGCGTAGGGCTCGTTGCTCCAGCGGACTTCGGCGCCGGCGGTGCTCGCCACGACGCACAGGGCAGCGACGGCAAGGGCAATGCGGGTGGGTCTCACGGTGGCCTCCTTGGAATAGGTCGGGCGAGGACGGATTATACACCGTGGCGGGCGATCAGTCTCCCCGCTCGTCGGGCGGCACCTGGCCCTGGTTGTGGTGGTATGCGGGTGCGTCGATTTCCTGGATGCGACGCTGGTACTCCTGGTTGGTGATGTCGGAGGCCCAGTAGCCGGATAGTCGCGCCACCTGGATGCCCCCGTAGAAGAGCAGGACCACCAGTGCCGCGAACAGCGCCGGCCGCACCGCCCGCCGCCAGGGCCCCCGCGTCTCCACCTGCAGGGCTACCGGCACCGGACAGGCCGCCACGCAGGAGAGACAGGCGGTGCACTCGTCGGAGCGCACGCGGCGCGCGCGGTCCACGCCGATGCCCGCGGGACAGGCACGCGCGCACAGTCCGCAGTCGATGCAACGCGACGCGGTGCGCGTGATCTTCAGCGGCGAGACCAGCGAAAACAGCCCGAGCAGCGCGCCGTAGGGACACAGGAAGCGGCACCAGAAGAACGGAATCACCACCGAAAGCGCCACCAGCACCGCCATCACCTTGAGCGCGAACGCGGAGATGTTGGCAAAGAAGAGCATCATCTTGATGTCGGCCACCCGGTTGTAGGGCGAGTTCAGGAACGCCGCAATGTCGCTGGCCTTCATGGAGACGAAGATCGAGTAGACGAAGAACGCGAGCAGCAGGTACTTGAGGCCGCGCAGGGGCCAGTCGAGCCCGCGCGGCAGGCGGATCTTGCGCCGGAAGAGCCTTCGCCCCACCCCGGCGAGTGTTTCCGATACAAACCCCACCGGACAGATCCAGGAGCAGAACGCCTTCTTGAGCAGCAGGCCGGTTCCGATGGCGAGCAGCAGGATGACGAGCCCCGCGGGGTGCACGCGCGAAAGCTCGCCGCTCTCCAGCCAGTGCCGCAGCGTGATCAGCGACGAGATGGGGAGAAAGCCCTCCACCCCGGGCGGTCGCGCGGCGGCCAGGTCGCCCGCCTGCAGGCGCGCAACCCAGCGCACGAAGCGGAAACCGATCCATACCACCACGGCGAGCGAGAGCAACTGCACGGCCAGACGCATGCGTTCGATGCGCCACCTGCGCGCGGCCAGGGCGGGTTTGGGGAGAACGTATGGTTTGAGCCGGGCCAGCTTCTCGTGACGGTCCTCGGCGGAGCCGTCGCCACCCACGGAGATTTCGGACATAAGCCTCCGATATCATTTTCCGTCCCCGGGATCCCATTCGCAAGTGGATTCTTTGATGGCCGGGGCGCGCCGGAACGCCGCGGGTTGACGACAGCCCGGAAAACGGGCTATACTATGCGGCAGAAAGGCAGGCCACCCAATCCACGAAACCCAGGGTGGCCATCAGGAGGTTCTTCTCTCTCCACTGATACCGATCGATCGTCATCCCCCTGACGACCCGCCCGCAAGGGTGTGGCACAACAAACGGTAAACCCATTGCAGGACGGACGCTTTCGCCCCAAGAAGCGATTCGGCCAGAACTTTCTCCAGGACCGCGGCATTGCCGCGCGGATCGTTGAGGCCGCGAGGATCGGCCCCGGCGACACGGTCGTGGAGTTGGGGCCCGGACATGGCGTCCTGACGAAACTCATTGTCGGGACCGGCGCGCGGCTCGTGGCGCTTGAGCTCGATCGCGGGCTCGTCGACGAGTTGAACGCGGAATTCGATGGCCGGCTGGGCGCCGGCGGCGATGCGCGCGGGCGTGTCGAAGTGATCTCGGTGGATTTTACGAAGGTCTCGCTCGGCGAGTTGCTGGGCCAAAGGGGAATCGAGCGGTGCGTGTTGATCGGCAATATTCCATATCACCTCACCCGGAACGTGCTGTTCGACTTTCTGGTGGCGGAAACGGGGCGCATTGCGCGCTCGGTGGTCATGATGCAGCGCGAGGTGGGCGAGCGGATCGCGTCGCCGCCCGGGAGCCGGGTCTATGGCATTACGAGCGTGGTATTGCAGAGCTTGTACGACATCCGGGTTGTCACGAAGGTTGCACCCGGCTCGTTTCATCCCCGGCCCCGGGTGGCGTCCATCGTTCTGAGCTTCCATCCGCTGCAAACGCCCTTTCTCGGCCCCGACGAGGTGGTTCCGTTCGTGTCACTGGTCAAGAACCTGTTCCAGCAGCGGCGCAAAACCATCCACAACACGCTGCGCGCGTTCTACCCCATGCCGGAAGACGCGCTGTTGCGCGTGGCGGAAGCGGCCGGGGTGGACCTGCAGAGCCGGCCCGAGGTGTTGTCGCGCGAGCAGTTCCGCGCCCTGTCGCGGGCGTTGCTGGCGGCGGGAGTTTGATTGTTGCGGGCATTGATGCAACCAGTGCAGTGGGTGCGATGTGGAGTCGCCACGATGGTCGCGGCAGCGTGTCTCGCCGCGACGGCTCCGCGCGTTCTTTCTCAAGACAACGTGTACAACCCCGGCACGGCCACGCCCGACACGCTGCAGTTCGGCAAGACCTACCAGTTCGCGCCGCTGTTCAAGAACGGCATCGAGGGTAACGTCTCGTTTGTGAGCATGATGAACCAGTTCAACAGCAACATGTCGACGAGCTACGGACCGCGGTTCGACTTCGGCCTCTTCAAGGACGAGAAGTACTACCGCCTGCAGGACCGCCGCGAGGAGACCAAGCGGCTCACGCTGTCCAGCTTCTACGCGGTGCGCCCCGGGATGACCAGCACCCTCGGCTACAGCGACAGCCGCGTGTTCAACCGCTCCGTGATACCGGGCGGCGGCTTTCAGGACTACATCATCAACGACAACGGGTTCACGGGCGGGGCCACGCTGACCGGGCGCGTGGAACGCGCGCGTTTCGACGCGGCGCTCAGCGCCAGCGCCATGAACGGCGAGCGTACCTACAAGACCGACGACACCTACGGCGGCGGTCTCAACGGTGGCGTGGGTTACAACTTCTTCCGCAATCGCCTGGTGGTGCAGGCCCGCGGTGCCCTTCGTGAGACATCGGAATCTTCGCGAACCGCGCTCGCGGTGTTCAACGGACTGGGGGCGTCCGAAGACTCCGTCAGTGGCGCGGTTCGCCTTTCTCTTGCCGACTCGGTGGATCTCCGCGCCTCTTACTCCGCCTACAACGGCACCCGCACCTATGCGGACCAGGCCCAGGGGGCGCTGGGCGGCCAGCTGGGCGGCGCAGAGAACGTGTTCGAGGAAACCGAGAACCGGCTCACCCGCACCACGCTGCTCAATCTCAACTCCCAGTTGTGGGACGACCTCCTGATCCAGCTGGATGCGAGCCACGAGGAACAGCTCAGCCAGTACGCGGTGCAGACCACGCGTTTCGGCGAAACGGTCATCGACGCCTTGCGTGGAACCGTCACCTACATGATGCCCTGGAAGACACGATCGGTGGTGTCGCTCGACAACTCGGAGACGCAGCGCAACCTGGGCCCGCAGTCGGTGGGCAGCTACGCCGAGAATCGCAAGCGAGTCGGCATCGGCCTGGGGCACCAGTTCACGCCAACGTTGCGTGCGGACTTCAGCGCCTCTACGCAGCTCTCGCAGTCGTTCTACGTCAACTACGAGGCCAACCCGCGCGACCGCGACCAGGTGGACAACCTGGCCAGCCTGCGCCTGTCGTCGCAGCCATTCTCCAGGGTGTCGGCCAACGTGACCGTGTCGTATTCGTCCACGCAGTTCATCAACATCGATGAAAGCCAGTCGCGCAACAACCGCACGCGCGACCTGTACGAAATGCGTCCCGGGTTCTCCTGGAACGTGCGGGACTGGTTCACCATCTCGCAGACCTACGGCGTCGTCATCGAATATACCGACTATGTGTTTGTGCCCAACGACAACTTTCTCGACCGCAACTTGATCTTCGCCAACACCTTCACCTTCAAGCCCGTGCCGGGCCTGGATTTTCGTTTCGACTACGGCCTCAACAAGCACGACAAGGGGTCGTACCTGCCCACGGGTCCCAACGGAGAGGATGTGCTCAACGTGGACCGCGAGGACCATCGCAGCCGGCTGACACTGCGCGTGGACTACGCGGTCAATGACCGCCTGGCGTTCTTTGCCGAGAATCGCTACAGCCAGTTCGTGGACAAGACGGTTTCATCGAACCTCGAAACCGTCACCACCGATGGCCAGATTGCGGTGGGGACCACCGGTAAGTATGACTTTGGAAAGAACCGCAAGCTGTCCTTCCTGCTGTCGCGCGTCAAGCGCTTCGCGCCCACGGGATCTGCCAAGGAAAAGGACTACTGGGACATGCGTTCGGAGTTGAACTTCCCGCTATGATCGCGCGGCGTCACACACTTGCCCTGCTCACCGCGGTGATGCTGTGCGTCACGCTGCCGGCGTGCCTGTTCAGTACGCGCGAGGACGAGGTGCAGCCGCCGGGCACGGGCGGGTGTCCGGTGGTGTCCCTGAATGACCCGCTGCAGGTGTTCGGCGCGTTGAAGCAGGCGCTGAACGTGTGCAAGCAGGACGCCAACTACGAGCGCGCGCTCAGCAGCACGTTCCTCTTCTCGCCCACGCTGCAGGATTCGCTGGACCAGAACTTCATCAACACCGGGGTCTTCGACAACTGGAACAAGGCGCGGGAGCTGGAAGCGCTGGGGCTGCTGCTGGCGGACGCGCAGACCCTGCTGGCCGAGTTCTCGCCCTCGGTGGAGATCAACAAGAACACCTTCGTCCGGTACCGGGTGAACTACGAACTGGGCGTGGTCGCCACGGCCACCCCGGCCGATACCACCCGCTACCGCGGCGTGGCGTTCTTCGACGTGCGCAACGAGGGCGGTAACTGGCGCCTTACGTACTGGAACGATATCGACACCGTGGACGGGTTTTCCACCTGGGGATATCTCCGGGGAATCCTGGGGCTGCGGCTGAATCCTTGAGCAACCATGAGGAACCATCCGCAACACCAACGATGTTAACCTTTTACGTTACTTGACCTTAAGGGGACCGATCATGTATCATTCTGTTGGACTTCAGCGACCCGCCTCGCGGAAAGGAATCACATCCATGTGGAAGAGAAGTAGTGTTCTGTGTGCCTTCGTGGTGCTGGCCGCACTGACGTCGTCCTGTATCTTTGATCCCAAGAAGGACGATGGCCCTCCGCCACCGCCGACCGGGGACTACAAGGACCTGACCAACCGGTCTGACGTCCTCTTCAACCTCCAGAAGTCCTACAACGACCGCAATATGACGGAATACGAGAGGATTCTGGACGATAACTTCACGTTCTTCCTCTCCGATGGCGATGTCAACGGCGGTCTCCCGGTGCAGTGGGGCCGCAGGGATGAACTTGACGCCAACACCAACCTGTTCAGCCGCACTGTCCCCCCCGGGGCCACCTGGCCGTTGTGCACCTCCATCCAGATGGACGTGCAGTTTGAAGCCGGCCTGCAGTGGGTGGAAGTGATTCCGGACGCGGCACCCGATGAGACGTGGTACACCACCACGTGTTTCTACGACTTCCAGATCGAGGTCGAACCTGATACCAAGTACATCCCGTACCCCGGTGCCAAGGCGCAGTTCACCGTGCGCAACGCGGGCACCGATAGCAACCCGAGATGGCAGCTCGTCGAGTGGCGCGATCTCGGCGGCGCTCAATAAGGGGCAAGTGGTTCAAAGAGGGCACCGGTCGCAAAGCCGGTGCCCTTTTTGTTTCTTGAGGGGAACTCCACCATGAAGAAACTGCATTTCGTTGCACTGGCCGCGATGCTCGCAATGACGTTCGCGCTTGCCTGCGAAGACACGGTCGACCCGCCGCCGCCGGATCCGCCCGTCGTGTATCAGCCGCTGACCACGCGCGTCGCGGTGCTCAACAACCTGGAGGCCGCGTACAACAACCGCAACATCGGCGAGCTGGACAAGCTGCTCGATCCCGAGTTCAGCTTCCATCTCAGCGACGGCGACGTGAACGGTGGCCTGCCGCCGCAGTGGAACCGCGCGACGGAAATGGACGTCAGCACGAACCTGTTCAGTGATACCGAGGACCCGCTGCACCGCTGGCCGCTGTGCACCTCGATCGATTTCGACCTGGACCTCAGCAACCCCGACTGGGTGGACATCGTGCCGCCGCCGGTGGCGGACGAGCACTGGTCCATGGTTACGGTCTTCTACGACTTCCAGATCGCGGTCAACCCCGACACCAAGTTTTACCCGTATCCCGGGGCGAAGGTGCGTTTCACCGTGCGCAACAACGGAACCGACGAGAATCCGCACTGGCAACTCGTCGAAGCGGAGGATCTGGGGGGCGGAAGTGCCCTTGTCGGCACGCACGCCACTGCCACGGAAGAGTCCACCTGGGGCAAGGTGAAGTCGCTGTTCCGGGGCGACTCATGAAGAGACACCTGTTCCTTCCCGTCCTGATGCTCCTCGCGCTCGCTTGCGGGGGCGAGGACGCCGTCCTGGAACCACCCCCGACCCGCGTGGCCGACCTGACGGTCAGGTCTGACGTTCTCTACTTCATCGAGTGGTCCCACAACGGGCGTAACATGGTGCGTTTCGAGAGTGCGCTGGACGACAGCTTCCGTTTCCTTCCATCCCCGGGAGATGTCAGGGGCGGCCTTCCTGCAGAATGGGACCGTGACACCGAGTTGCAGCTGGTAAACCGCCTGTTCGACCCGGACTTGAACGAGCCGGGTTTGGACCGGTGCACCGGCCTCATGATGGACGTCTATCTCGAGGAAGGTGTTGATTGGGAAGAAGTGCCGGCTTCGGGCGGCGAGACATGGTACGCGGCGACGCTGTACTGTAATGGATTAGTATGGACACAGCGAATGGGGTGCCACGACGTGAGCTCAAAGCAGCGGCTTACCGTTCGCAACGCCGGCACGGATGAAGCGCCGCGCTGGCAACTCGTGGAGTGGCAAGAGTTCGATCGTTTCACTGCCGCGCCGCTGCGCGACAGTGCTGTATGCTGGGCCGTTTCCTGGGGCTACATGAAAGCAATGTACGCGGACCCGCCATGACGTGGCCTTCCTCTCCTTGACACCCCGCGTTGCGTGCCCCTAGCCTCGCGCCACCCATGGCACGCAAGAAACGCCCTTCCTCACGCACCGCACCCTCGCGCGGGTTCAGATTCGCGATCGGTTTGCTGGTCATCGTCGCCGTGGGCGGAACCGCGGCGGTTCGCTTTCTGCAGAGCACGCGCGGCGCCGTGTTCCTGGTGGACCGCGGCGTGGAGAGCGCCTACCCGCGCGTGCAGGGCGACGTGAGTATTGCGCTCAAGCGCACGCTGGAGCGCAGCGGGTTGCGCAAGCGCATCCGCGTGCGCAACGATCCCGCCGCGGTGCAAAGCCGTGCCGCCGGTCAGCCGCTGCGCTGGGACATCCCCTGCGACGAGTCCGCGGATCTGATTCTTATTAATGTCGCACTCACCGGCGCGGTTCGGCAGGCCGGCGCGGTGCTGCGCAACGCGGAGGAGAGCAACGACGGGCGCATGCTCACCTACGTGGTCGGCACCCGCACCCGCGACACCCACCGCCTCACCATCCGCCGCCTGGCGCCCGAGGCCGTGACACAACACCTGCGGGACACCCGGCCGCTGCCGCGCGTGGCCATCGTGATCGACGACTTCGGCTACGCGCGCGGCGGCGTGCCCGGCGAAATCCTGGACCTCAAGCTGCCGATCACCGTCTCCATCCTGCCCGGGCTGCGCTTCTCGCAGGCCATGCTGGCCGACGCCCGCGCGCGCAAGCGTTGCGTCCTGCTCCACCTGCCGCTGGAGGGAAGCGAACCCTTCGACCCCGACCTGCCCGCCATCTCCACCGGTATGAGCGACGCGGAAATAACCTCCCTGGTGGGCGAGTACATGGAGCGCCTGCCGGGGGTGGACGGTGTCAACAACCACCAGGGCTCGGTGGCCACCGCGGACCCGCGCGTGATGCGCGCGGTGTGCGCGGCACTCAAGCCGTACGGCGTGTTCTTCCTCGACTCTTTGACGTCCCCGAAGTCGGTCGCCTATAATGTGGCGGTGAACTCGGGTCTGCGGGCGGCGTCCAACACGATCTTTCTGGACGACGGCACCGATCGCCGCGAGGATGTGGAGGACCGCATCCGCGAACTGATCGCCCTGGCCCGCAAGCGCGGGTCGGCGGTCGGTATCGGCCATCCGCACCCCTGGACGCTCGAGGCCCTGCAGGCCAGCATCGACGACCTCGACGCCGCCGAGGTGCAGGTGGTTACGGTGTGCGAGCTGGTGGCGGCCCTGGAAACGGCGCGCGTATCTCAAACCCGGTAGTGGAGAAGAGCATGGAGAAGACCTACATCCGCCTCGGAGTGAACATCGACCACGTCGCCACGCTGCGCGAGGTGCGCCACGCCCACGAACCGGACCCGGTCGCGGCCGCCGTGGCCGCGGGAATGGCGGGGGCGGACCAGATCACCGTGCACCTGCGCGAGGATCGCCGCCACATCCAGAACCGCGATGTGCGACTGATCCGCGAGGTGGTCCGCGGGGCACTCAACCTGGAGATGGCCGCGGCGGCCGAGATGCAGGAGATCGCGCTGGCCATCCGGCCGGACTCGGTGTGCATCGTGCCGGAGAAACGCGAGGAGATCACCACCGAGGGCGGCCTGGACCTCACCGACGCCCCGCGCAGCCTGGGCGAGCTGGTGGCCACGCTCAAGGACGCCGGCATCCAGGTGACGGCCTTCCTCGACCCCGACCCCCAGCAGATCCACGAGGCGGCGCGCCTCCGCTTTGACGCGGTGGAAATGCACACCGGCGCCTTCTCCAACGCCTCGCACCTCAAGGTTGAGGACGAGGTCAAGAAACTCAAGGAAGCCGCCAACGCCATCCGCCACCTGGGCATGCGCGTGCACGCCGGCCACGGCCTGGACTACCACAACGTCACCCGCATGCTGGAGGTCCCCTACCTGGAGGAGCTCAACATCGGCCACGCCATCATCGCCCGCTCGGTCTTCACCGGTCTCGACCGGGCTGTCCGCGACATGCTCCACCTGATGGGCCGGGTGTGACCGCGCGGCAGTCGGGCAGCAAGGCGAACAAGAGGTAAGAAAAGGGGTTCCGCTGGCGGGACCCCTTCTTCTTGCTCGGGCGCTTCGGTGCCGCGCCACCGGTGGCCCCCCAAAAATGATGCACATGCACCATACAGACCGGGGTGCGCCATGGGGGATAATCCAGCAGTAACTCTGGGTATCCTCGATCCCAGGGGGCCGCTTTCCCGCGCCGCGCAGAAGGGAGCCAACCATGAGGGGAATCATTTTGTGGGCAGCAATGGTCTGTGCCGCAGGCACACCCGCCCACGCGCAGTCAATATGGCAGTGGCAGTACCCGGCGACGGGGGGCCTCACCTTGCAGCACGTTGACGTTCTGCTCCCCTCAACCGCGATGGCGGTGGGAGTTAGCGGCACGGTGGTGAAGAGCACGGATGGGGGCGCTACCTGGGCCCGGTGTTCCCCGGTGCCTGGCTCGCCCACGCTGAACGCGGTGAGTGTGCTCGATGGCAACACGGTTGTCGCCGTGGGCGAAGGGGGTGTCGTCGCGCGTTCCGTGAACGGTGGTAACACGTGGAGTGTGACGAACGTCGGGGGCGGCGTGGCGGAGCAACTCTATGACGTCGATTTTGCCGATGCCCTTCATGGCATGGCGGTTGGTTCCCGGCCGCGCGTTCTGCCCGCAGCTGCCGACGGCGTCATCGTGAGCACCGATGACGGCGGGGTAACGTGGGTCACACGAGCCGTGATCCCTGCTACACGGCTGCGCGGCGTGTGCGTCGTGGATGGCGGGAGCGCGTTCGCCGTGGGATGGGACCTGACGATTCTCCACTCCGGCGATGGTGGTGTCAACTGGGATACGCAGAACGGAGCGGGTTCCGGTGAACTTCACAGCGTCGATTTCATCGACGCGAACAACGGTACCGCCGTCGGATACTCGTTTGCGACACTGTATCCGCCGGTCAGCCTGAAGACGACCAATGGTGGGCTCACGTGGACCGAAACCAATACGTGGCCTGCATACTGGTCGAGGCAGTTGTATTCGGTGGACCAGGTAACGGAGATGGTGACCGTTGTGGGCGGGTATATCGAAGATGGGCCGCCGGGACTCCTGTACAGCACCGGCAATGGCGGGGTGTCGTGGACCCAGAGATACGTGGACTCGATCATACGAGGCGTGGGGATGTTCTCGACCACGGAGGGTGTGGCGGTGGGTGACGGGGGCGCGATCTACCGGACCGTGGATGGCGGTCAGAACTGGGCACAAGTAGGGGGCGGATCGGGGCGGTACACGATGACGGATGTCGATTTTCTCGACATCCAGCATGGCGTGGCCATAGCCGCCGACAACGGCGATCCATCTCTTTATCCGACGTCGCCCATGTATCTCACGAGCGACGGCGGGGCCACCTGGTCGGTTTCGCAGCCCTTCACCTGGTCGACTATCGGCGACGTTTCCTATCCAGCCCCGAACACCATCGTCGTGGTGGGGTGGGGGCCGGCGCAGATGGATGCAGGCGCTTTCGTTGCGCGGTCGACCGACGGCGGCACGACATGGTCCACCCTGTTCTCCAGTGCGTGCTACCCGGGTGCGCCGGATTGCGTTCCCACCCTGCTCGGCGTGGACTTTTTCGGACCGGACAACGGCGTCGCGGTTGGCTCCCGCATCTACACAATTGTGGATGGCGTGGCGTCGGCGGGGCCGGACATATCGCTCATCGAGGTGTCGGTGCCGTCGCTGCAGACCGCCTACGCGGTGGGATACGGTGGGGTGATCATGAAGGGTGACCTGCCGAGCAATGCCTGGACGCCTCTGGTGAGCGGCACAACCGAGGATCTCCGCGACGTTTGCTTCATCGACGACATGACCGGCTGGGTGCTGGCGCAATCCGGCGCGTTGCTGCACACCACCAACGGGGGCGCCAGCTGGACATTCCTGTCGGCTCCCAGTTCGGGGGCCATATCATTCATTGACGAAATGAACGGGGTGCTCTCGAACGGTGGCACGACGATCTGGAAGACCATCAATGGCGGTAACAACTGGATTCCGGAGACGACGCCCGCGCCCGTCAATGAAATTGCCTTCATCGACATCGCCAACATGGAGGCGGTCGGGGGCAATGAGAACATCATTGTGCGGCGCGATATTCCCGTGCCGGTGTTCTTCCAGAACCTGACCGCGTCGGTGAAGGACCGAGCGGTGGAACTGCGCTGGGCTGTCTACACGGACGAGACCATCCGGGGCTACCGCATCTACCGTGACGACGTGTCCATGACGGACGCGCTGGTCGCCCCGGGCGAGCACCAGTTCATCGACAGCAAGGTTACTCCGGAAGCCGAGTACCAGTACGTGGTCGCGGCGGTGAGTGAGAGCGGGATGGAGACGCGGTCGTGGCCGGTGACGGTGCGGATGCCGTCTGCGCCGGTGGCGCTCTACCAGAACACGCCCAACCCGTTCAACCCGGAGACGCAGATCCGTTTTGCGGTTCCCACCCCGATGCAGGTGACGCTGACGGTGTACGACATCGCGGGCCGGCGGGTGGCGGTGCTGGCCGACCGTGTCTACCCGGGCGGTGAGCACGCGGTGGCCTGGGACGGGATGACGGGTAACGGTGAACCGGCCGCGTCCGGCATCTATTTCTACGAGTTGCGGACCCCGAAGAGTACGGTGGTCCGCAAGATGGCGTTGCTCAAGTAAGCGCAGCAGGGCTCCCCGGTGCGGTCGCTCAGGCGGCCCCGCCGGGGAGCCACCCCGACCTTCCCTCAAGGGCCCCCTTGACCCCGCAACCCGTTCGTGTATAATGGCCTCTTATTTTCCGGCCATACTGCCCTCCCGCTGTGGATAACCTGGCGCCACACATACCGGCACGACCCTGGGGAGGGCGGAAGTCTGCCCGACACAGTCTGATCTGAGGTAACGATGAAGACCCGTTGGAAGCTGGTCATCATTCTCGCGGTCATGGTGTTCTGCGCCTGGGCGCTGTTTCCGAGCTTTCGCTACTACTCGATGAGCGGAGAAGCCCGGGCGCGTATGAGCAGTGAGCAGCGAGACATGTATTTGGACAGGGCTCTCAAGCTCGGCCTGGACCTCCAGGGCGGCGTGCACCTCGTGATGGAAGTCGATGACTCCAAGCTCGACGAGAACGCCAAGAAGGATGTCATGGACCGCGCCATCCGGATCTACCGCAACCGCATCGACCAGTTCGGCGTGGCCGAGCCGGTGATCCAGAAGCAGGGCGACCGCCGCATCATCGTGGAGTTGCCCGGCCTCTCCGACGTGGACCGCGCGCACCGCATTCTCGGCCAGACCGCGCAGCTGGAATTCCGGCTGGTGCGCGAGCAGGACGAGGTGAGCCGCACGCTGCAGGCGCTCGATCGCAACCTGCGCGGGGTCAAGGTGACCGGCTCGGTAATCGACACCACCGGCATCGACGCGGACACCACCCGGACGGCCAGCAAGACCCCGGAGACCCAGCAGGCCAGTGCGGCGGACTCGCTGCTGCCCACCATTCCGGGTGCGGCGGACAACGTGCCGCTTCCCGAGGCCACCGAAGACCGGCCCTTCACCTCCATGCTGCTGACCTACTTCGACGGCGGCGTGGTGGTGGACGAGCGGCGCAAGGAAACCGTCGACCTGCTCTTGCAGACCGAACAGGCGCAGCGCGCGGTTCCCTCCAATTCGGCGTTCCTGTGGGGCGCTGAGACGCGGCCGGTGCAGGGTGGCGGCAACGGCTACATGCTCTACCTGGTGGAGAAGAACGCCACCCTCGACGGGTCGACGCTCACCGACGCCACCACCAGCCCCGACCCCGACAACCCGACACAGCTCAACGTGAACTTCCGCTTGAACCGGCAGGGTGCCATCATCTTTGCGCGCTTCACCGGAGAGAACATCGGCCGGCACATCGCCATCGTACTCGACCAGAAGGTGCGCTCGGCGCCCACGGTGCAGAGCAAGATTCCCAGCGGCGAGGGCCGCATCACCGGTATCGGCAGCGACGACGAGGCGGCGGATCTCTCCATCGTGCTGCGTGCGGGTGCGTTGCCCGCGCCGGTTTCGATTGTGGAAGAGCGCACGGTGGGGCCGTCGCTGGGCCGCGACTCCATCGAGTCCGGCAAGAAGGCCGCCATGGCGGGCTTCGTGCTGGTGATCATCTTCATGATCGTCTACTACAAGTTGTCGGGGGCGCTGGCCAGTT
Organism: Candidatus Krumholzibacteriia bacterium; assembly: GCA_029865265.1. Lineage (NCBI taxonomy): Bacteria > Candidatus Krumholzibacteriota > Candidatus Krumholzibacteriia > Candidatus Krumholzibacteriia bacterium. The sequence continues at coordinate 14,499 of JAOUHG010000041.1, forward strand.
TCGCCATGATTCTCGCCATGGTCATGATCTTGGCGGTGATGGCGACACTGCGCGCCACGCTTACCATGCCCGGCATCGCGGGGCTGATTCTCACCATCGGTATGGCGGTGGATGCCAACGTGCTCATTCTGGAGCGCGTTCGCGAGGAGTTGCGCCGCGGCAAGACGGTGCGCTCCGCCATCGACGCCGGCTACGACAAGGCGTTCTCGACCATTCTGGACGCCAACGTCACCACGCTCATCACGGCCTTCGTGTTGTGGCAGTTCGGTACCGGGCCCATCAAGGGCTTCGCGACCACGCTGTCGGTGGGGATTCTCTCCAGCATGTTCACCGCACTTATCGTTACCCACGTCGTCTACGACATTATCACCAGCCGGCGTCACCTTGAGCGCCTGAGCGTGTAGGCAGGAAGAGAGACATGCAGTTCTTCACGGATGCCAATGTGAACTTCATCCGCATTCGCCGTCATGCGATGCTTATTTCGGCCGTCATCATCCTGGCGGGTCTCATCTCGCTGGCCGTTCATCGCGGCTTCAAGACGTCGATCGATTTTGCCGGCGGCGCGCTGGTGGAGATCGGCCTGCAGCAGCCGGTGCCGGTGTCCGACATCCGCGCGGTGGTCGGCAAGGCGGGTTTCGATGGCGCGGAGATCACGCGCTTCGGCGAGGCGGGCGACTACCTCATCAAGGTGAAGAGCGTGGGTGATGCGGCGGCGGTGGCGGAGCAGTTGAAGGACGCGGTGTCCGCCGGTGTGGGCGGCCAGACGGTGGACGTGCGCCGGGTGGAGTCGGTGGGTCCCAAGATCGGCTCCGAGCTGCGGACCGCGGCGTTCTGGGCGGTCATCTACTCGCTCATCGGCATTCTCATCTACGTGAGTTTCCGTTTTGACTTCCGCTTTGCGGTGGCGGCCATCATCGCCACCGCGCACGACGTGCTGATCACGCTGGCGTTTTTCTCGTTTGTGGGCATGGAGATCTCGCTCAGCGTGATCGCAGCGCTCCTGACCATCGTGGGGTACTCGCTCAACGACACCATCGTGGTGTTCGACCGTATCCGCGAGAACCTGGGCGTGCGACGCCGCGAGGACTTCGGCACGCTGGTGAATACCTCCATCAACGAGACGCTGTCGCGCACCGTGATCACCGGTGGCACCACGCTGCTCGCGCTCGCCGCGCTGCTGGCATTCGGCGGCGAGGTCATCCGCGACTTCGCGCTCACGCTCACGCTGGGCATCATCATCGGCACCTTCTCCTCCATCTTCATCGCCTCCCCGGTGCTGGTGGAGTGGCATATCTGGCGGCCCAAGAAGTCCAAGTAGCGCGGTTTCTTCGACCAGGCCCCGCCCTCTGGAATTCCGCGCGTGGCTGCGGTATAATTGCCCACGAGATACTTGCCAAACAGCAGTGGATCCCGGACAAGGCGGCCGCCATGTTTCGTCTCATCTTCCTCTCTCTGGTTGCTCTGGTTTTCTTTGTCGCCGGCGCGAACGCGCAGTGCGATCCCGCGCTGGATGTCCTCGATGACGGCTCCGGTGCCAACGGCGCCGTGGGTCTGCCCTCGGTCGTGATCTCCGAGGTCAACCCGGGCGACTACATCGAGCTGTTCAACACTACCGCCAACGACTTCAACACCACCGGCTACTGGTTCTGTTCGCCCTTCCTGTACACGCAGGTGGGTGCCGTGATCGTGCCCGCCGGCGGCTACGCCACCATCCCCTGGCCGGTGGTCTTCACCGATACCAATGCCGGCGGCGAGATCCAGCTGTACAAGAGCGGGTTGTTCGGCGTCTCCACCGACATCCTCGACTTCGTGTGCTGGGGTGTGAATCCGCACAGCACGCGCGTGGCGCAGGCAGCCGCGGTCGGCAAGTGGAGCGGCGGGTGTGCGGGTGCGCTCACCAACGGCGCCATCCATCGCAAAGTCGGCAGCACCGGCACCACCGCGGCCGACTACGACACCGACGCGCCGCCGTCGCCCTCGAACTGTGTCCCCACCGGCGTCACCCCGCAGCTTCCGGTTGCGCGGCTGAACGCGTTCCCGAACCCGTTCTCGGCGTCGACGCAGATTGACGTGTCGCTCAGCGAACCGGCCACCCTGCGCGTGGGGGTCTACTCGGTGAACGGCGCGCGCGTGCGCGACCTGGGCGAGCAATCGTTCCCGGTGGGCGACACGCGTCTCACCTGGGACGGCACCGACAACGCGGGCAACCGCGTGCCGAGCGGGGTCTACCTGGTTCGCTTCGACGGCAGCACAAGCGCGGTGGCCCGGGTCATCACGCTGCGGTGACGGCCAGCACAACCGTCCCCTTTCTGAGACAGGGGTGTCCCTTGGTGGTGACACCTGCGGGGCGCTTGCGGGCGTAACTCGTTGCGGCGCAATGGGTCGGGGCGGGGCATGGGGCTTGCTCCTGTTCCGTTGTTTAGGTCCAAATATGGGGACCCTCTTCCGCATATCCGCGCCGTTGCTCTCCTTCGCGCTTCTCGCCGGGCTGGTGTCTTTCGTCCTGCCCGCGGAGGGTGTTGCGCGCCCCAAGAGGAACCCCGCCGACCCGGGCGCCGTCGTCTCCCAGCAGGGTGAAAAGGAAGAAAAGAAGGACGCGGAGTCGGCCGGACCGGGCGGTCCCATGGACGTGTTCGGGGACATCGAACTGGGCTGGAAGTCTGGCAACGTGGACCTTATCCTGCGCCACTTCGGAACCCAGAAGGTGGCGATCTCCGTGGAGGGAACCGGGCCGTCGGGTGGCACCTTCTCCCGCAACCAGAGCTACTATCTCCTCAAGGATCTGTTCCGCTACACCATCACCCGCGAGTTCGAGTTCGCCCAGTATCGCAAGCCGGGCGAGCAGGGTGGCCGGTCCTACGCCATCTGGGAACGCCAGTACCAGAAGAGCGACGACGGCCGCCTCATCAAGGACAAGGTGTACGTGTCCCTGCATCTCGAGTCGGACGGCAACCGCCAGCGCTGGGTGGTGGATGAGATCAAGTCGATCCGCTGATTCCTTCCGTTCCGTCCGTCGCGCCGCTCACATGATATGCTGTCGACGCCGTGAAAGCGGTGATGCACGATGCGAACCCGACGCCTGATGCTTCTATTTTCCGTCGCGTGCCTGATGGGCGCGTGGAGCGTGCTGCTGTTGGGGCACTTTGCGGGCGTGGCGTGGGCGGGACGCGTGCCGGCGGGCGCGGTGGTGCTGGCGCTGGTGTTTTCGTCGGTCGGCGCCGCGCTCTCGCGCGGAACGCGCCGCCGCCGTGCGGGCGTGTGGGCTGCCATCTCGCTCACCGGGTTTTCGTGCCTCGCCTTTGCGCTCCCTTCGGGTGGCGGCGAGCGCATGCAGAACAACTGGCGGCGCCAGTCGGGCGAGCGCATCGCGCAGACGCTGGCCGACGTGGGCAACCGCATCGAGCGCCTGGAAGACACCGCCGCGCTGCTCGGCGCGCACGTCACCCTGCACGTTCGCGCCACCGCCACCCCCATCGGCCAGGATCCCACCGACGCCTTCGCACTGCTCGATTCCCTGGCGCGCTCGGCCACACGCGGCACCGCGCTCACGCCGGGCACCGACATCGGCCTGCAACTCTTTGACGCGGATGGACGCCGGGTGGCGTGGGCGGGCTGGCCGCAGCAGACCGCGGTGCTCGACGCGATGTTCATCCGCAGCGACTCGACGGTGGTGTACACGCGCAACGTGTCGCTGTACCAGATTCTCTCGCACGTTATTCCCATCCGCCGGGTGGACGGCGAGCCCCCGGTGGCCACGCTGCTCATCGACATGCCGCTGGAAGTGGACTTCCGCGTCAACAACCGCTTCCTCAAGAGCACCAGCCTCGCCGAGGAGATTCCGCGCGGTGGCGTGGCGAGGGTGAGCTTCGACTACTTCCCCGCCACCGGCAACCTGCCCGAGCGGCTGCCGCGTTTTCGCGAACAACAGCAAGAGGTGCTCGCACAGCGCCTGCGCATGATGGAGGCGGCGCGCACGCAACCGGAGCCGCAGCGCGATCCGGCGGACTCGACCGCGGCGGACGCACCGACGCGCGCGGACTCCGTGCTGGCGTACTACCCGTTCCCGCCCAACGTGGAGCCTTCGGGCGAGATCTTTGGCGACGATGCCACCGGCCTGCAGGGACGCGTGCTGGTGCGCAGCCGCCAGGCCAACCCCATCCTCAGCGTGACCGCGGTGGGCCACCCGTTCTCCCACTACCTGGGTCAGTGGGACTCGCGCCGCTCCACCTGGGGGCGCGCCTTTGCGCTGGCCGCGCTGTTTGCACTCTTCTTCCAGGCCATGCGCTGGATTCCGCCCAGCGCACGGCCGCGCGACGTGCTGGCGCGCGCAACGCTGTTCACCGCCTTCGTGGTGGCGCTGCGCTACGCGCTGCTCTCGTTTGGTGCGCGCAGCGCGTGGGCGCACGCGCGTCTCTTCGACCCGTCGGTGTTCGCAACCCCCACGCTGGGGGGGCTCATGCGCAGCACCTTCGACCTCGCGGTGACGGCGTTGTTCCTGGTGGTGCTGGTGTACGGGCTGGTGCGCATTGTGCGCGCGCGCGACAAGGTTCCACCCGCCGGTTCGCCCACCAGGCGCACGCGCGCGCTCGAGGCGGCCGCGGTTGGCGCGGTGCTGCTGGGAATGACCGAGTTGATCCGGCGGCTGGTGCACACGGTGGTGGTGAACGCCAACCCGCGCCTGCTGGGCGAGACCATGGAGATCACCGACGCCAGCCTCATCGTGTTGCACGTCGGCGTGTTTCTCATGGTGACCGGTATCGTGCTGGCCGGCCTGTTCCTTATATGGGGCATGATGCGCGCGGCGGGCGAGACGCGGCGCGCGTTGGTGGGTGCGGGTGCGCTGGCGGTAGTGGCGGGCGTGAGTCTGCTGCTGCACCGCTGGGATCCGCTGGCGGTGTCGCTGCTGCTGGTGGTGTTTGCGGTGTTCGCGCCGCGCGTGGCGCATCGCGAAGACCTGGTGTCCATTGGCATCGTGTCGTTCTGCCTGGTGGTGGTGGCGTCCGCGGCGGCATACATGCACCTGGCCCGCAACTACGACGAGCTGCGCAAGGGCTTCGTCACCGAGAAGGCCACCGAACTGGTGAACCCCAGCGACAACTGGAAGGTGGTGATCCTGGAGGACGTGCTCAGCGAGTACGCCGAGCGCCACGAGATCCGCCAGGCGTTGCGTTCGCCGCTCTCCCAGGACACCGACCGTCTCGCGTTCGACCTGTGGGCGGATGGCCCGCTGAGCCTGCTCGGTTACAGCTGCGCCATCCACGTGGTCACGGATGCAGACAGCGTCATCAGCGAGTTTGCCGTCGACATGCCCTATCGCGCGCGCATCGCCGAGGGTGGCGAGCGCACCGACACGCCCGACCAGAACCGCTGGGCGGTGCTCGACCTCACCCGCTCCACGCCGCAGGGCATCGTGCGCTTCTACCGCGGCATTCTCAATGTGGATGAGAGCGATGTGTACGAGGAGACCGACCTGGCACGCCGCCTCATCGGCAAGGTCATCGTGGACGTGCCGTTCTTCTTTGGCAGCCTGGAGCTGGCCGCGCGCACCGGGCCGCGCACGCCCGAGGTGCTGCGCAACGTGCAGGAGGGCGGGGTGGCGCCGCGCATCGAGGAGCCGGAGGCGCTCTTGCTGGCGCGCGTGGACGACGGACGGCGCATCACCGAGTCGTCGTCGGAGCGGCTCGCGGTGGGGACGCGCGTTCCGACGGACGTCATGACCCGCGCGCGCGCGGACGAGTGGCCTCTGTTGCGTTCCGCCACCGGAACCTACCGCGTGCTGGCGCGCGACCTGCCCGACAACGCGGAAACCCTGCTGGCCGGTTTTGCGGTTCCGTCCCTGTCGCGCCACCTGTTGCGCTGGTCCACGCTGTTCTCGCTCTACCTGTTCTTCACGCTGGTGATCCTGCTGACGGTGGTGGCGCTGGGTGCGGTGCCGCGCCTGAACCGCGTGCTGCCCACGCTCACGCCCGGCGGGCGCCTGGGCTTTCAGCAGAAACTGCTCGCGTCGTTCCTGCTGGTGGCGCTTGCGCCGTCGGTCATCCTCGGTCTCTTCTCGGTGGACTTCATCAAGCAGCGCTTCACCGAGGAGAGCCGCGATGAGGCATCGGTCAAGGCGCACGGCGCGCGCAAGGCGGCGGCCAACCTGCTGCACGGCGAGCTACAGTTCTTCATTGCGCGCGCGGATCTGCCGGCACTGCTGGCGCCCGGTGCGCCACGCCCGCAACACCTGGGAGGAAAACGTATTGTCGGCGTGTTTGCCGATGTGTCGATGCCGGTACCGGCCGGCGCACCCACGCTGGGCACGCTGCAGTCGGTGTCCGGCGACGATCTGGCGCTGGTGACCATCGGACGGCGATCGTACATCGGCGTGTTCAGCGCGCCGCTCGACGTGTCGGGTGACGGACGCGCGGGTCGCTACTTCGTCTACTATGGCCGCGCGGTCGACGAGGAACTGCTGGGCGAGATTGCGGAACAGGTGGGCGCCGACGTGAACGTGTACGTGGATGGTGACCTGGTGGCGTCGAGCCGCGAGGGCCTGTTGGCGGGCGGGTTCATCAGCGCCACCATGAACGCGGGCGCGTACGTGGAGGTGTCGCTGCTAAGCTCCGAGCGCGCACTCGCCACCGAACGCGCCGGCAGCTACGACTTCCAGGTGGCGTACCTGCCGGTGGCGCACTGGCAGCCGATCGTCGGCGACAGCGCCCTGGTGGCGCGCGCGCCCACGCGCGCGGCGCTGGGGGTGCCGCTGTTGTTCCGGCCCGAGTCGTATTCGCTGGAAGTGCAACGCGCCACCTCGGTGGCGCTGGGCGTGTTTGCGCTGCTGCTCGCCGCCACCATCGCGCTGGGCCTGGTGGTGGCGCGCGGCGTGTTCGAACCGCTGCGCGAACTGGTGGCGGGCACGCGCCGCATCAGCCGCGGCGACTTCAATGTGCGCCTGCGCGAGGACCGCTCCGACGAGGTGGGCATCGTGGCCACCGCCTTCAACGAGATGACCGAGCAGATTGCGCAGTCGCAGCGCGTACTCGAAGAGCGCCGCCGCTACCTGGAAGCCATCCTGGAGAACATCGGCGCGGGGGTCATCAGCACCGACGCCGAGGGGCGCGTGCGCACAGTGAACGCCGCCGCGGAGCGCATCGCCGGCGTGACGGCCGCCGACGCCATGGGGCAGACCGCCGCCGAGATCGCGCGCAGCGGGCACGCGGATCGTATCTTTGCGCTGCTCGATCCCGCCACCCGTTCCGGGCATCCCTTCGAGACCGGGGAGCTGGAGATCGAACGCGCCGGGCGGCCCGCCACCATCAAGTACATGCGCACGCGCCTCGAATCCGGCGAGCGCTACGTGGGCACCGTGTTCGTGTTCGAGGATCTCACCGAGCTCATCGAGAGCAAGAAACTCTCGGCGTGGGTGGAGATGGCGCGCCAGATTGCGCACGAAATCAAGAACCCGCTCACACCCATTAGAATTTCCACGCAGTTCATGCGGCGCGCCTTCGACCAGCGTTCCGGGGAGTTCGAACGAATCTTCCGCGAGGGAACCGAGACCATCATCCACCAGGTGGACGTGCTCAAGCGCATCGCCAGCGAATTCTCCAGCTTCGGCAAGATGCAGCATCTCGACATGCAGCCGCACGAGGTCGACGCACTGGTGCGTGGCATCGTGGCGCCCTACATGAATAACAGCTCGGGCGTGCGCGTCACCTACGAGAACGGCGTGGCGGATGCGCGCGTCGTGGCGGACGCGGAGGCGGTGCGGAAGATCTGCGCCAACCTCATCGAGAACGCGCTGGAGGCGATGGGATCGGGCGGCGGCGAACTGCGCGTGCGCTGCGCGGAAACCACCGAAGCCGGCACGCCGGCGGTGCGCATCGTGTTTCGGGATTCGGGACCGGGATTGAACGACGAGGTGTCGAAGCGGTTGTTCGAGCCCTACTTCTCCACCAAAACCACCGGCACCGGACTCGGCCTCGCCATCTGCCGCACACTCTCGCGCGAGATGGGCGGCGACGTCACCATCAAGAACCTGCAGGAAGCGCGCGGTGTCGAAGCCGCCCTTACGCTACGCCGCGCGGGGTAGATCAGCCCTTCTTGCCCTTCGCCTTCGCGGGGCTGCTGCCGCCGCTGTCCTTCTTGTCGTCCTTGGGCTTGTCGCTGGACCCATTGTCCTTCGATCCGTTGTCCTTTGACTTGTCTCCGCTGTCCTTGCCGTCGTTGCTGGCGCCGCCCTTCGCGCGCGACGTCCCCGTCGATCCCTTGCTGTCCTTCGACTTGAACTTCTGCGGCGTGTCCTTGGTTGTGGCCGGCGGCGGCGTGCTGCCCTTGGTCTTGCCCGAACCCGGCGGCGGCGTCACCTGGGTGCCGCCATCGTTGACCGGCTTCAACCCGGTTGCCTGTATCGGGCTGCTGATCGGCATGGGGAAGCGCTCCACGATCTGCTGCTCGTGCGACGGCAGCACCACCTTGCGCAGCTCGCGCGTTCCATAGCGCTCCGAGTCGATGCGGATATCGGTTTCCTTGACCGACTGGCGCGTGGCGCGTTCGATGGCGCGCGTGTCCGGCGCGCCGCGCACGGCGGTGCCGGTGCGATACGCGGACTTGAAGCGCTCCGGCTTCACGCGGTTCTCGCCCACGTCGACTTCCTTGAACTTGCCCGTCTCCACCACCACCCAGCCGTCCTTGTAACGGCCCTGGTCCACCCACGGGTCGTTCCACGAGCACCCCGGCGGCGGCAATGGCGCCCAGCCCATGTAGTCGCCGGCCATGAACCAGTCCACCGGGCACGCGGCCCAGGTGTAGTTGGGTACCCAGATCCAGCCCATCACCGGGTCCAGCCACCAGTTGCCATAGTGATACGTGGCCCATCCGAACGGTTCGTACGACACCCACATCCATCCGTATGAGGTCCAGATCCAGTGGCCGTAGGTGAAGGGCTGCCAGCCCACGCTCACCACCGGCTGCCACACTGCGCCGTACTCGGTGGTCTCGTACCACGAGCCGTACGGGCTCAATTCGCCGAACATGTCATAGTCCGACGGCGTATGAATGAGCTGCTCGACGCCCTCTTCGGCGGCCGGGTCGGTCTCAGCGTAGCTCTCCTGGGCGGCCACCGGCGCCGGGGCGGGCTGGGGGTCTCCCAGCAGCTCGCGGTCGTAGCCGCCGCAGCCGGCCAAGAGCAGCGTCAGGGCGAATATAAGTGTCGCGTACGTTCTCATGATTTCCCTTCGTTCCCAGGGGAACGGGA